>JACQGT010000258.1 GCA_016199425.1 Chloroflexota bacterium | reverse complement strand
CCTCTACGTCCAGCGCATCCTCTCCCACTACTACCACTACACCCGTCTCTACCCGTAGGATGGAATGGGGGTGCCCTTTGGGCCCCGTCCGCTGTGGGCGGATTACCAATCCGCCCTACAGTCACTCTCTACCCGTAGGACGGAATGGGGGTGCCCTTTGGGCCCCGTCCGTTTTGGGCGGATTACCAATCCGCCCTACAATTAATGGCCGTGTTCTGCCTTAAATGTGCGCAGGAAGTTGACCAGTTCCCAGCGCTGATCTTCGCTCAGGATCGACTCCCAGGCCATCATCGCCGTGCCTTCTCGCCCGTGGGTGATGGTGTAGAAGAGCGCGCCGTCGGGCAGTTCCTGCACGTGGGCCGCGTGGAAATCCGCCGGTTTGGGGACCAGCCCCGCCGCGGCGGGTCCATTGCCCTCGCCCTGCTCGCCGTGACAGACCGCGCAGTATTGGGCGTAGGTTGCCTTGCCCGCGGCCACCGACGCGTCGGTGACGGGCACGGGATTGGGCATGGCCGCAGCCTCTTCGGGGATGCCGTGAGCCGCCGCGCTGTGTTCGTCCGCTGCTGCGTGCCCCGCCTCATCCGTGTGTTCTGCTTCCCCCGTCTGACCAGACATACCGGCCATACCAGGCATACCGGCCATACCAGGCATACCGGCCATACCAGGCATACCGGCCATACCAGGCATACCGGCCATACCAGGCATACCAGACATACCGGCCATACCCGCGTGTTCGTCTGATCCGTCGGAAGCAGCGTCCACTACTTCCCCGGCAGAACAGGCCCCAATCAAAAAGACGAGCGCCAACAGCCCAACTACCATTCCATATCGATTCATCATTCCTCCGCTAGGTTTTATTGACTGGCCCGCTGTCGAGATACCTGCGCCTGAGATTCTCGTTCCTGCCTGCCCCAAGATAATATTTATACTGTAGAGCTTTCATCCCTTTCAAATCGCCTATCATTCGTCTCTATTTTCTTCACATTTCGTTCATAATTGCGGGCTATGATGGAATCAAAACAGAAAATTGTTGGTTGTCTGTTCTGGTGGATATTCACACATTCCAATAGCTCTGTAAATGGCGATCTCACGTTTCACGCTTCTTTGACCCACTTCGGCTGTCGGTTTACTCTCTCACCCACCCACCGTATAATACCCCTATGAGCCAGACAATCGTTGTGATCGAAGATGACGCCCAGATTCGCCGGGTGGTGGAGGGCTATTTGCAGCAGGCCGGCTACCGGGTCTTCAGCGCGGCCGACGGCACGACCGGGCTGGCCCTGGTACGCCGGGAACGGCCCAGCCTGCTTGTGCTGGACCTGATGCTGCCCGGTCTGGATGGATGGGATATTACCCGCCGTCTGCGCTCCGGCGACGATCCCGCGCTGGCGGGTCTGTATATTGTGATGCTGACAGCCCGGGTGGAGGAGACGGATCGGGTGGTGGGGCTGGAGATCGGCGCGGACGATTACGTGACCAAACCCTTCAGCCCCCGGGAATTGGTGGCCCGCGTGCGGGCTGCCCTGCGCCGATTGGAGAATACATCCCAAAGCGAGAACGCCCAGATTCTGCGCGCCGGCCCCCTGCGCTTGGACCCGGTCTACTACACGCTGACCCTCGACGGCGCGCCGATTGACCTGACGTCCACGGAGTTTGACCTGCTGTTCCACTTTATGCGCCACCCCGGCCGCCCCTTTACCCGCAGCGAACTGTTGGACGTCTCGTTGGACGACGCGCTGGGCGACGTCTCCGCCTACGAGCGCACCATCGACGTTCACGTGAAAAATATCCGCCGCAAGCTGGGCGATGCAGGACGCAACAGTCGTTTTATCGAAACTGTGCATGGCATCGGCTACCGCTTCGTGCCCCAGACAGATGAAAGGCCCCAGGAATGAGTCAACGGCTGTGGGTCAAGCTGCTGGGTGCGTTTGGGCTGATTATTGTCCTGGGCGTAGTCGTGACTGTTCTGCTCACTCGCCAGGGCGCGGCCACCCAGTTTTCCCATTTTATGCTGGACGACCAGATGTTCACGCCCGAATATCTGCAGGGGGACCTGGCCGCCTATTACCAGCAGCAGGGGGGTTGGCAAGGGATCGACGCTGCTTTTCCCCAGATGGTGCGCCACGCTTCCAGCGGCGGCATGATGGGTGGGATGATGGGCCACGCCATGGGGATGTTCGACAGCCGGATCGCTCTGCTGGACGAGAGCGGCGCGCTGCTTGTCTTCGTCGGAAAGGGGGGGACAGCCAGCGAAATGACAGCAAGCGGGCAAAATTGGCCGATCCGCGTGGATGGGCGGCAGGTGGGAACGCTGCTGATCGAGGGCCAACCGATGATGGCCACGGGAGGGGATGCAGGTGATCTACTCTCCGGCGTTACCCGCGCCGTGCTCATCGCCGGTCTGTTGGCCGGGCTGGTCGCCTTTGCCCTGGCGATTGTGCTGGTGCGCCAGATTACCCACCCACTGACAACTTTGCGCGACGCCTCCCGTCGCATTGCCCAGGGAGACCTGGCGGCGCGGGTGCCTGTGCAGAGCAGCGACGAATTGGGGCAATTGGGCGGCGCGTTCAACCGTATGGCGTCGGCTCTGGAAACCCAGGAGATGTTGCGGCGTAATCTGATGGCCGACGTGGCCCACGAGTTGCGCACCCCCTTGACCGCCATCCAGGGCACAGTGGAAGCGTTGCAGGATGGCATCTTCCCCTTTACTCTCGACAGTCTGGACCCGATCCACGAGGAAACTCTGCTGCTGGGCCGTCTGGTGGAGGATCTGCGTACTCTTGCCCAGGCCGAAGCCGGCCATCTCTCGCTAAATGTGACGGATGTGGACACGGAGGAACTGGTGGAGCGGATCGTTACCGGTCAGTTGCCGGCTGTCCAACAGGCCGCTATCCGCCTGGAATGGGGTGTGGATTCCGGCGTGCGGCTTCGGGGAGACGCCCAACGCATCGGTCAGGTCTTGTCCAATCTCCTCTCCAATGCCCTGCGCCACACACCCGCCGGGGGACGAATCGAAGTGGCCGTCCGACCTCAGGAGGAGGGACTTCTCTTTTCGGTGCTGGATAGCGGCCCCGGCATCGCCGCCGCAGACTTGCCCCACATTTTCGACCGCTTCTACCGGGGCGACCCTTCCCGCAGCCGGGGTACTGGCGGCAGCGGGTTGGGGTTGACCATTGCCCGCCAACTGGTGGAGGCCCACGCCGGGCGCATCTGGGCAGAGAGTCCGCCGCCGGGCAGGGAGAAGGGGAGTGTGTTTTTCGTCTGGCTGCCGAGGGGCGTGAAACGTGAAACGTGAGATCAGTGGCGTTGGCTCACGTTTCACGTTTCACCTTTCGACGAACAAATTGAGTTTGTGGCTTCGTCACCCTACCCCATCCGCCCATCCCCCACCAGACCGTCGCCGTCTCTGCGCTGAAGCCGGCCAGGAGCGCTGCCACACCCAGCGTCGCGCCGTGCAGCCCGGCCAGGGGCAGTAGCACCAGTGTCAGCAGAATCGCTGTCAGGCGCAGGGGACCGCTGGGAGCCATCACACGCGTGCGCCGCCGCCAGAGGGCCTGGCCGTGCAGCCAGGCCCGGAAGGCGACGACCGGCGAAAAGGCGACGAAGAGTTGTAGGGGAATGTAGGTTTGTACGGCAAAGGCCGGGTCCACACCGATCAGCCCGACCAGTAGCAAATCCCGCACCGGCGTCCAAAAGAGGGTGAGGCTGATGCTGATGGAGAGCAGACCGCAGAGAACCATAAAACGGCGAATGTAGAGCAGCTCCGGGTCCTCTGTATGAAAGGCTGCGGGCAAGTTCTTCATCTCGTTTTGCCAGCGGAAGGGCCACTGCCCCAGGCTATAGACGACCGTTAGCACAGCCAAAGCCAGTGCGCCGTCGCTCTGCCGGGCGATGAAGAGATTGATGAGTGGGCGGCTGAACTCCTGCACCAACATTGTTAGCGCCAGAGGCCAGACGAAAGCGACGATCTCCCGGTAGCGCAGCGCACCGGTCGCCGCCCCTTCGCCCAGATGCACGTAACGGCGAAACCCCAGAGCCAGCACACACCATTCGGTTGCGGCCATCCCCAGAGATGCGGCGATAGGCAGCCAGATGGGCCGCGTCTGGATCGCTTCTACCGGCAGCAGGGCAAAGACCAGCCCGATGCCCACCGCGATGCTGGCAGCCGTGGCATAGCTCATCACTGCCGTGCGCTTCACCCGAATCAGTTGCCCAGTCATAAGGAGCGAGAGACCGCGCACAGGGATCACCGGTACAGTCCACAACAGGACCGTGCGCACCAGATCGCCCAGACCGGGGTCGATGCGGTGCAGATCGTCGATCACCCAGCGTCCCAGAGGCGTGAGGGCCAGAGCCGTTTGCAGCAGGGCCAGCAGCAGCGCCGTCCCTAGCACAAAACCCAGGGCCTTGCCAAAGTCCCGCCGGTTGCCCGCCAGCACCAGACTCATTGGCGCGGTTTGGGCCAGGGGTCCGATCAGGAGTAGGAGCAGCCCCCAGGCCAACCCGTAGGCGGCCAGGGTTTCCGTCGCGCCGGGCAGGCGCGCCATCCCCGCATTGAGGAACTGTCCGCCAAATTCTTGGATGATAATCGTCAGAACGAGTGGGAGGAGAAAGCGGCTGAGACGAAAGTACATGTGAACTCGGAACTCGGAGTGCGGAACTCGGAATACTCCGTACCGCAAAAAGATCGACCCTTCGACAGGCTCAGGACACCGCTCAATCAGCGCTCACTGGTCCAATCGACACGCTACTTTGGCTGTCGGCTATGCCGCCTTATGGAATACGAAATACGCCAATCGTTCCCAACGCACGAGGTTTCCTCCTATGATCGTCATGAAATTCGGCGGCACATCGGTCGGTTCTACAGAAGCCATTGCGGCTACGGCTGCGATTGTGGCCCAGAAGGTGGCGGAGCAGGCCCAGACGCCCCGCCTCGGCGTGGTCGTCGTCACCAGCGCCATGAGCGGCGTCACCAACACCCTCATCGACTCGGCCCAGGCCGCCGCGCAGGGCGACGAGAGTCCCTACCGGGAAGCGCGCAGTAGCCTGCTGGTGAAACACCAGATGGTCTGCGGTCAGCTCATCGAAGACGGGGTGGAGCGGGCCGCGCTGGGCCGTCTCTTCGACAACCGCCTGCGGGAGTACGAGCGTCTATGCCGTAGCATCGCGGTCCTGGGCGAATTGACCGACCGGGGCATGGATGTGGTCTCCGGCATGGGGGAACGGCTCAGCGCGCCCCTGCTGGCCGCGGTGCTGCGGGCCAATGGCATCAAAGCCCAGTTCATTGATGCCGGCGAGTTGGTGATCACCGACGATAATTTTGGCGCTGCCAGCCCGCTGATGGAGAAGACCTACGCCCGCTGCGTGGATCGTCTACTGCCGATGGTGCAGAGCGGTGTCGTCCCGGTTATCACCGGTTTTGTGGGGGCCACGGAGAAGGGCATCCCCACCACCCTGGGGCGGGGCGGCTCGGACTATTCCGGGGCTATCATCGGCGCGGCCCTGAACGTGGACGAAATTCAGATTTGGACAGATGTAGATG
This sequence comes from Chloroflexota bacterium, assembly GCA_016199425.1. Lineage (GTDB taxonomy): Bacteria > Chloroflexota > Anaerolineae > Caldilineales > Caldilineaceae > JACQGT01. The sequence continues at coordinate 727 of JACQGT010000258.1, read as the reverse complement.
GCGTAATGACCGCCGATCCCCGCATCGTCAAAAACGCCCGCTGTCTGGAGGAATTGACCTACGAGGAGGTGGCAGAACTGGCCTTCTACGGGGCCAAAGTCTTGCACCCCAAGACGGTGACGCCCGCCATCGAGAAGAAGATTCCCGTGCGCGTGCTCAACACCTTCAACCCCGCCCACCCGGGCACGCGCATTGTGGAGTTCACACCCAACCGCCCTCTGGGCGTGAAGGCCATCACCGCCATCAAAGATATGCAGATGATTACAGTGGCCGGGCGGGGGATGATGGGTGTGCCGGGCATCGCGGCCCGCACCTTTGGCGCAGTGGCCCGTCAGAGCGCCAATGTGCTGATGATCAGCCAGAGCAGCAGCGAGCAGAGTATCTGCTTTGTTGTGCCCGGCAAAGAGGGACCGCGGGTGGTGCAGGCGCTCAGAACCGAGTTCGACCGGGAACTGAAGCAGCATCTCATCGAGGATATCCACAGCCAGAACGATATTGTGATTGTGGCCGTCGTCGGCTCCGGCATGAAAGGCACGCCGGGCATCGCGGCCCGGGTCTTCAACGCCCTGGGCACACATAATATTAACGTCATCGCCATCGCCCAGGGGGCCAGCGAAGCCAACATCAGCCTCGTCGTCATCCGCGCCGCGGCGGACATAGCCGTGCAGGCCATCCACGACGCGTTTGGGCTGGGAGAGGGATAATGGATATTGGGTATTAGATATTT
>JACQGT010000006.1 GCA_016199425.1 Chloroflexota bacterium | reverse complement strand
CCACAAGCCATTCGACAAGCTCAGTACAAGTCACGGGTCACGTTTTTGGCCGAGCAACTAACGCATAGGCCGTCGATTTTTGCATAAAAAGGATTTGCGCGATGACAGCATCCAAAACACGCGTTTCCATCCTCGGCGCGTCGGGCTATGCGGGCGGGGAGTTGCTGCGCCTGCTGCTGGACCATCCCCAGGTGGAGATGGCCCAAGCGACCAGCGAGCGCAACGCGGGCAACTTTGTCCACTTTACCCACCCCAACCTGCGCGGGCGGACAAAGCTGCAATTCGTCAGCGCCAGCGAGCTGGAGGCGTGTGACATTCTCGTAACCGGCCTGCCCCACGGCGGCGCAATGGGCCGCATCGAGGAGTTTGCCGCCCTGGCCCCGCGAGTGATCGACCTGAGCGCGGACTTCCGTTTGCGCAACCCGGACGATTACCCGCGCTGGTATGGCAAGCCCCACGCCAACCCGGCCTGGCTGGATCGTTTTGTCTACGGCCTGCCCGAGCTGCACCGGGAAGCCATCCGGGGCACGCGCTACGTCAGCGGCGTAGGCTGCAACGCCACGGCCACGGTTCTCGCCATCTGGCCCCTATTCGTGGCGGGGCTGGTGGACGACAGCCGAGATGTGATCTGCGAACTGAAGGTTGGCAGCAGCGAAGGGGGCAACAGCTCCAGCGACAGCACCCACCACCCGGAGCGGGCCGGTGTCATGCGCAGCTTTGCCCCCACCGGCCACCGCCACACCGCGGAGGTGTTGCAAGCCATCCGCGCCACCGGCAGCACGGCCAACGTCCATCTGAGCGCCACCGCCGTGGACAATGTACGGGGCGTGCTGGCCACAGCCCACGCTTTTGTGAAGGAAGGCGTGGCCGAACGCGACCTGTGGCGGGCCTATCGCCAGGTCTACCGGGACGAACCCTTCGTGCGTCTGGTCAAAGAAAAAACGGGCATCTACCGTTATCCGGAGCCGAAGATTCTTAGCGGCAGCAACTACGCGGATGTGGGCTTCGAATTCGACGAAACCACCCGTCGCGTCGTCGCCATCAGCGCCATCGACAATCTGATGAAAGGCGCGGCCGGCACAGCCGTCCAGTGTATGAATCTGATGCTGGGCTGGGAGGAGACGACGGGGCTGGGCTTTGCGGGGTTGCATCCGATCTGATGCGTGAAACGTGAAACGTGAAACGTGAGAGGGTTCGGGTGATCTCACGTTTCACGTTTCACGCATCGGCAGGACAAGAATCACCTATGGCGTCAACAATCACTTCCCTCCTCCTCTCCTACCTTCTCGGCTGTTTCTCCAGCGCCTACTATCTGGTGCGCTGGCGGACGGGGGAGGATGTGCGTGTACACGGCAGCGGCAACGCGGGGGCGACAAACGCCGGGCGGGTATTGGGCAAGTGGGGGTTTGTCATAGCGCTGATGGGTGATGTGGGCAAGGGCGCTCTGGCCGTACTCCTGGCCGGTTGGCTGACCGGCGGCGATCTGTGGGCGATGGGTCTGGCTGTGCCCGCTGCGGTCATCGGTCACATCTGGCCCGTGCAGATGGGCTGGCGGGGCGGGGAAGGATTCGCCACAGCCATCGGCGGCTTCGTTGCCCTGGATCCACCGCTGATTGGAATTGTAGGCGGCATTTCGTTGATCCTTTATTTGGCTACACGAAAACGTTCCCTGGCTGGGCTGGTAGCGTTGCTCATTGCTGCGCCCACTCTGCTGCTGCTGGCCCGACCGACCGCTGAACTGGTCGGACTGCTGCTCGTTATTGGGGTGATGCTCTGGGCCTTTCGGCGGCACATCCGTTCGCTTTTTGGGAGGGGGGAACACAGATAACAAAATTTGCCGATTTGTCCGACTCTGGCAACAAACAAATCCGTCAATTCTGAAATCCGTGTTCTCAAACGCAATGAGAGATATCACCCTCCGACAACTCAAACACGACGGCTTCTGCTATCGTCATCACCCGACGCAACTGGTGGCTCAACTGCCCACGGGGTTTGTGCTGCTTTCGCCCCGGGCCACGCTCATTTGGGATCACCGAAGGATGTGGCGGGCCAAGAATGACGTCTACCACTACTGCTGGTACGACCGCTGGTTCAATCTGCTGGAAGTGGTCGATCCCGACGGCCATCTGCTCGAAATCTACGCCCACATCGCCAGCCCTGTCGAACTGAGGGATGGCGTCGCCAGGTACATCGACTACGAACTGGACGTGACCAGCATCGACGGCCCCCGGCTGGTGGATGAGGATGAATTTGCCGAAGCAGTCGAGAAGTACGGCTATCCCGCCGAATTGCAGGCCCGTTGTTACGCGGCCGCGGCTGAGGCACACGCGCTTGTCCAGCGTTGGCAGGCAGGGTTGCCGCCCAAAGCGGCTCTGGCGCAAATCAATGGGATTGGAGCGTAGGGATTGGCGAGTACGCTGCCAGGGCTGTTGTGGACGCCCAGCCGAAACCGGGTGGAGATCGACAGCCCATTGGCATCTGGGACGGCGTTGGCCCATTTACAGGTGGGCTTTTCCGACGAATTCCGGGGCAAAGTGGAGGGCAACGGCGTGAAGCTTTGGCGCAGCCGGGGCTATGCGGTCAGTCGGGGCAGCTTTGCGCCGATCTTTTACGGCGTCGTCACAGAGACAGCGACGGGTAGCCGGCTTTCCGGCCATTTCCAGATGCATCCCATGACCCGGCTCTACACGGCCGCCTGGATCGGGCTGAGCAGTCTGCTGGCGCTGGTCTTTCTGGTGGTCGCGGCCCAGCGCGCCACACCGGAATCCACCGGGGCTGACGCCCTGCCCGTTCTGCTCGTCGCCTTGTTACCCCTGACCGGTACGCTGCTGGTACGCTTTCAGCAGAGCAGAGGCCGGGCGGATGAGGAGGCGGTGCGGGAGTGGATTGGGAAGCTATTGGAGAATCCCGACAGTTTTGTGGTACGAGACGTGAAACGTGAAACGTGAGATCAATCGGACCTTCTCACGTTTCACGCTTCACGTTTCCTATGCAAAAAAATGCTATCAGGAGACAAATTTGCCATGCTCGTTATCACAGTCGGCGGCGGCAAGGATTTGACTATCGACGCCGTTGTGGAGGATATTGTGGCCTTGCGCGCCGGGGGCCAGGAGTTGATTCTGGTACACGGCGGCGCGGAGACGACGAACGAGGTGGCCGAGGTGTTGGGTCACCCGCCGGAGTTTGTCACCAGCGAGAGCGGCTATGTAAGTAGGCGCACGGACCGGCGCACTCTGGAAATTTTCGAGATGGTCTACTGCGGCCAGCTCAATAAAGGATGGGTGGAGAAATTGCAGACTGCGGGCGTCAACGCCGTCGGTCTGAGCGGGCTGGACGGGCGCATCTTCGAGGGGACGCGCAAGGAGACCATCCGGGTGCGCATGAATGGCCGCCGTCTGGTCCTGCGCGACGATTGGACCGGCACCGTCGAACGCATCAATACGGGCCTGCTGCGCCTGCTCCTGGACAACGGCTACCTGCCGGTCCTCACCCCGCCCGGCGCGTCGGACAAGGGCGAGGCCATCAATGTGGATGGCGACCGGGCCGCGGCGATGGTGGCCGCGGCTTTTCACGCCGACGCACTGGTCATCCTCTCCAATGTGCCCGGCCTGCTGCGCAACTTCCCCGACGAGTCCAGCCTGATCCGGGAGATTCCTCGCAGCAAAGCCGACGACTTTATGCAATACGCCGAAGGTCGCATGAAGAAGAAAGTGATGGGCGCGGTCGAAGCCATCGGCGAAGGGGTGCAGAAGGTCGTCTTTGCCGACGGGCGAGTGGCAAGGCCGGTGACGCGGGCGCTGGCGGGGGAGGGAACTCAGATTTTGTAGTGGGCCGACTGCTGATTTCGTATTTCGTATTTCGTATTACGTAAGCAGTGGCGTCGGTTTGATATGTGAAGATCACAGGTAGGGGAGGACGTAATGACAACGATTCGGTCGATGGATGAATGGCTGGCGAGTGTGCCAAAGACGATTACGGACGATCCCCTATGGCGGATGAAGGCTTACCGACTGGCGCTCTTTTTGGGGGATTTGAGCTGGAGCGATGTCACGAAGTTGTACGCGGACAAACGCACTCAGGAACTCTCCGATCAACTTTACCGGGCTGTGGGTTCGGTCAGCGCCAACATCGCCGAAGGATATTCCAGGAATTCGGGGAAAGCCCAGGCCCAGTTTTACGAATACGCTCTGGGGTCGGCGCGAGAGGCCCGCAACTGGTACTTTCTGGGCCGTCACATCCTCGGTGAAAAGGTCTTCACCCATCGGGCCGAGCAATTGGCCGAGATCAGTCGTCTGCTGCTCGCAATAATCCCGGCCCAGCGACGAAATACATTGCGGGAAGAAGAAGCCCCCTACTTCACTGGAAACTACTCTGAACTTCCAATCACTACTGACGACAGATGGAGCTTAGAAGCACTAATGACTGACCAGCCTACGCAATACGCAATACGCAATACGCAATACGCCGCCATCGAAGCACAATTCGAATCGGGAGTAGTTGCCCGCCGGGGCGAAACGGTGATGGTGGGCGGCGAGGGCTGTTGGATGTTCGACAGCGAGGGCAATCGCTATCTGGACCTGACATCCAGCCAGGGGGTGGCGATGCTGGGCTATGGACACCCGGCCTTGAGCGCGGCGATTACTGAGCAGGCCCAACGGCTGCACGCCTGCCCCGGCTTCTTCAACAACGACAGCCGGGCGCTCTTTCTGGAAGCGCTGATGGGGGTGATGCCCGGCCACCTGCGCCACGCCTTCATCGCCAACAGCGGCGCGGAAGCCATCGACGGCGCGATTAAATTTGCCCGGCTGACCACCGGACGACCGGGGATTGTGGCGGCCAAAGGCAGCTTCCACGGGCGAACGATTGGCGCGGTCTCCCTGACGTGGAACCCCAAATATCGCACGCCCTTCGAGCCACTGTTGCCCGGCGTCAGCCACGTCAAATACAACGACCTGGCCGAACTGGACGCAGCCATCAGCGACGAGACAGCCGCAGTCGTGCTGGAGGTGGTGCAGGGGGAAGGCGGCGTGAATCTGGGCGAGGCGGAGTTTCTGCAGGGGGCGCAGGAATTGTGCCGGGCGCGGGGCAGCCTGCTGGTCATCGACGAAATCCAAACCGGCTTTGGACGCACGGGCCGTTGGTTCGGCTTTCAGCACTTTGGGCTGCAACCGGACATTATCGCCCTGGCCAAGGGGCTGGGCGCTGGTTTTCCCATGGGGGCAATTGTCTACACCGACCGGGTGCAGGAGGCGCTTTTCGTGGGCGCGCACGGCAGCACCTTCGGCGGCAACCCCCTGGCCTGCGCGGCCGGGCTGGCCGCCATCCACGCCTATCAGGAGGAGAAT
>JACQGT010000277.1 GCA_016199425.1 Chloroflexota bacterium | reverse complement strand
GGCAGCAGCGGGCCGACGTTGGCAAAGCGATCCACCGACCACTTGTTCAGGCTGACCAGGAAGTTGCCAGCCGGTGTAGCCGTGTCGCCTTCGGCAGTCGAGATGTGGCCCACGTTGTAGTGGATCGACTCCTTGTCGATGAGCGTCCAGCCTTCGTCCGCATGGGCATAGTCGCCGCCGCCCAATGTCCAGCGGGCCACCATACTGTCCAGATAGAGGCTGGTATAGGCATAGCCCTGATTGTCAAACTGGGTATGCAGCGGGCCAAGACCCAACTCGACCTGGGCTTCCAGCATCGCGTCAAAGTCCAGCACGGGGATACCGTAGGCGTCGGGCGTCCATTTCTTATCGGCGATGGCCTGCTGAATTTTGTCGAAGGCGAAGATCGTCACGTGGGGGTCCAGCTTGCCGCTGATCACCATATAATCGCCCTTGGGCGCAACGTCGATGCCGTGGGGTGACTTGGGTTCGGGGATAAAGAAGAGCAGTTCTTCGGCGATGGCGGTTTCCATCGTCACGTAGTTGATGCCATTCAGTTTGTTGGTATTGGCCGCGGCCACCTGCTCCAGCTTCTTCAGATCGATGACGTGCAGATAGTCCATATCGTTCTGGCTGGCGCCGGATTCGAAGGGCACTGCACCCTCCACCGCGCCCAAGCCGCCGGTGGCCCGCTCGGTGTTGAAGCTGTTGCAGAAGATCCAGCCTTCGCTCACCAGCTTACCGCTGTCGCACAGGTCCTGCCAATAGGGGGGCAGTTCCATAGCAAAGGACTCTTCGGGGATAATGCGCCCTTTCTCCCGGTCAAATTTCCAGAAGGTGATCATCCCACGCCACTTCTCGTTATACTCGTCGATGCCGGCATAGCTGCCCACAGGCGGGGCCGCGTACTGGCCGCCTTCGATCACCCATTCGGTGTTGGGGGTGACGAACGCGCCGCCGTGATCGTTCATAGCGATGGGGTTCTTGACGATCTGCTTCGTCTCGAAGTCGCGCAGGTCGATGACGGCAATGCGGGACTGAGCTTTGTCGTTGACAAAGAGCCATTCGCCGTCATAGCTGCCCGCGGTTTCCGAAAGGGCCGGGTGGTGGGTATCGCCCCAGGTGACGCTGCTGCCCAGCACATCGCCTTCCGCAAACATTTCTGCCTGCCCGATGTCGCCATAGCCGTAGCCCTGCCACGGCTCCGGTGTAAAGACGCCGATGGTGCGCAACAGACGCATAGAGGGGACGCCGACAACGTGAACCTGGCCGCTATGGCCGCCGGATGCGAACATTAGGAAGGGGTCGTACTGGCCGCTGGGCATATACGTCTTGAGCGCAGCGGTGACATTTTCCGGGGTCAACCCCCGGGCCGAAATAACAGCGGCTGCGTCGTCGGCCAGGCCGGCGGACGACTGCTCGGCTGGCGCGGCTGCCTGGTCGCCGCCCGTGCCGGGCGAGAGAACTAATGCCGCCAGGACGATCACCACCAGAACGAGGGCGGCGATAATCCCGTAGAGGACAGAACGCTTCATATGTTGCCTCCTGTTGGACCGCGTGATGCGGGGACTTGTGATAAATAACGCAATTGATGGCGATACCGCGGGGTTGCGGGTCGGTTTCAGTTTAGGGGATGGACGCGGGGAAGGCTGCGACTTTTGTCACATAGGGGGAAAAGAAGACCCCAGGATTGCTCCTGGGGTAGGGTGCTGCTTCGTCTGAAATCCTGAAAATCCTACAAATCCGCGTCCATTTATCAAATACACCGCCCGCCGTCCACCTCCAGGCAGACGCCGGTGATGAACTCGGCCTCATCCGAGCAGAGAAAGAGCGCGGCTTTGGCGATGTCTTCGGGCTGGCTGAAGCGGCCCAGGGGAATGGTGCTGATGAACTTCTGGCGGATTTCCGGCGTGTCCTCGCCAGGCAGGAACTGGGCCAGCAGCGGCGTGTCCCCGGCCACCGGGTTGATGGCATTGACCCGAATCTTTTCCGCGGCCAGCTCCCCGGCCAGAGATTTGGTCAGGGTGATAACCGCGCCTTTGGTGCCGTTGTACCAGGTCAGGCCGGGGCGGGGACGCACACCCGCGGTGGAGGCGATGTTGAGAAAGACGCCGCCCCCCTGCTGGCGAAAGACCGGCACGACATGCATCACACTCAGATAGATGCTCTTGACGTTGACCGCGTATACCCGGTCGAAAGTGGCTTCGTCCACACTGAGGAGTGGGCCGTTCTTGTGGGTGGTCCCCGCGTTGTTGACGAAAATGTCCATGCGCCCGGCGTGGGCCAGCGTCTCCTGCACCAACGCAGCCATCGACGCATTGCTGCTCACATCCACCCGCACCGCGTGGACACGTCCGCCCTGCTCCCGGATGGCCGCTGCTTCCTGCTCCGCGCCGGCCAGATTGATGTCGGCGACGATCACCTGCGCCCCCTCCGCGGCAAAACGCCGGGCGATTCCGGCGCCAAAGCCGCTGGCCGCTCCGGTGATGACTGCTACTCTGTCCTGTAGTTGCATTGTTTGTCTCCTTCTGCCTTGAAAAAAATAGAACACAGATAACAGAATTTACGGATTTGCACTGATTACTGATGACTGATGACCGACAATCGCCCGCTCCTCCACCAAAAGACCGTCACCACCACCGCCTGCACCAGCGCCGCAGCCACGTAGAGCGCGCCGAAACCGGCGGCCGCGCCCAAACTGTAGGCCAAAAGTGGGCCAACAGCAGAGCCAGCATCGGAGACAGTCGTATACGCGCCGATAAAGAGATGGGGCCGGGGTGTAGTTACCGAGAGACGGTTGGCCGCGGCGTCCAGTGTCACATTGACACCCGTGCTGGCGATGAGAATCAGCGCCACGCAGAGCAGCGACGCCACGCCGCCCAGGGTCACCGCGCCGATCACCGCGGCAAGAACGCCCATCACCAGCAGCGCGGCCAGCCGC
>JACQGT010000247.1 GCA_016199425.1 Chloroflexota bacterium | reverse complement strand
ATTGTCGAAATTCTGATCGGGCTGGGCTATAAAGCAAAGAAGGCAGGCGGGTGAAGAGGGTATTGGATATTGGATATTTCGTTGGTGACGAAATATCCAATATCCAATACCCTCTATCTCATATCCTTCCCCACGTCGTTGCCGCTGCGCACGCTCTTGCGCTTGTCAAAGGCGTCGTCGCCGCTGAACGGGTGAATTACGACGTTGCGCCCGATGGAGATACCCGCGGGGATGCGGCTGCCTTTGCCGATGAGAGTGATGCCGGTGTTCAGCCGCTCCGGCAAAGCTGCATTGGGCTTGTTGTTGTCGCCGTGACCCACCTGCGCCCCCTCCTCAACGACCACCTCTTTGTCCACAATACAGCGGTCCACCACCGCGCCGGCCGCGATGACCGTATCGTTGAGAATGATGCTGTCTCGTACAATAGCTCCCTCCGCCACCCGCACGCCGGGCGACAGCACACTCCGCTCCACAGTGCCGTCGATCTGGCAGCCATTGGAGAGCAGCGTGCCATCCACATCCGCGTTGGGCCCCAATTTCACCGGCGCGCGCTCTTCGCTGCGGGTGTGAATGATCCACTGGGGATCGTAGAGGTCCAGGGCAGGCTCCTCGGCCATCAGACTCATATTGGCTTCCCAATAGGACTGTACTGTGCTGACGTCAGCCCAGTAGCCGGGAAAAGTGTAGCTCTGCACCCGGCGGTTTTCTTCGAGCAGCGCGGGCAGAATGTGATAGCCGAAGTCCACGTGGCTGCTGCCTGCCAGCAATTCTATCAAGAAGTCGCGGCGGAAGACGTAAATGCCCATGGAAGCCAGATTGCGCGGGGAACGGCGGGGCTTCTCCTGAAACTCCATAATGCGCCCATCGGCGGCGGTGGAGACAATGCCGAAGCGATGGGTTTCGTGGAGATTCACCCGGCGCACGGCTACTGTCACGTCGGCCTCGGTCTGGGCGTGGTGCTGGATCAGAGGCCGATAGTCCATCACCGAGACGTGACGACCGGAGAGAATCAGCACGTACTCCTCGCTCTGCTGGGATACGTAGTCCAGGTTGCGGCGCACTGCGTCGGCAGAGCCCCGCTGCCAGTCTCCATAGGGGCCGCCCCGGTAGGGCTGGAGCAGACGCACGCCGCCGCTGGCCCGGTCCAGGTCCCAGGGCTTGCCGATGCCGATGTGGTCGTTCAGGCTGCGTGGCCGATATTGGGTCAGCACAGCCACATTGTAGATGCCGCTGTTGACACAGTTGCTCAGGGAAAAATCGACCAGCCGAAATTTGCCGCCAAAGGGCACAGCGGGTTCCGAGCGAATTTCGGTCAAGACGCTCAAATCCTCGCTCTCGCCGCCGGCCATAATCATTGCAAATGCACGGGCCATTGAAAATACCTCGCTTCGGGGAAGTAGAGATGGAGAGAGTAGGAGATTCATCCGTCGCAATCTCCCAATCTCATCATCTCTTAAATCGTCTGACCGTCTTTGACTTCGCCATCCGCGGGGAAGTCGCTGGCGCGCCGGTCGCTGTTGATGAGTACATTTGTGCCGACCCGTGCCCCATCGGGAATCTCTGCGCCCTTGCCGATAACCGTAATCCCGGCGGCTAATCTGTCGGGCATCTTTTCGTTGACCACCGCGGGATCGCCCACGCCGATCTGTGCGCCCGCGCCGACGATCACCTGCTTGTCCACCACTGATTTTTCGATGAGCGCACCCGGCCCGATCCACGCATCGTTCATCACAACACTGTTGCGCACCACCGCGCCGGGGCTGACGTAGACGCCGGGACTGAGAACGCTGTTCTCGACCAGCCCGCGCACCACACAGCCGTTGGAAACCATACTCTGCACGACTTTGGCCTGGGGACCAATCTTGGCCGGTGGGCGCTCTTCCGATTTTGTATGGAGGGGCCAATCCTCGTTGTAAAGGTCCAGGGCCGGGTGGGGCTGCACCAGTTCCAGATTGGTGGCCCAATAGGAATCCACCGTGCCCACGTCTACCCAATAGCCTTCGAAGCGGTAGGCGTAGACCCGATCCCCCGCGGCCAGCATAGCCGGGACAACGTGCTTGCCGAAATCTTCCCGGGGCGTCTCTTTGCTGTCCTCATTCAAGCGCTGTGCCAATGCTCTGGTATTGAAAACGTAAATGCCCATTGAGGCCAGATTGCCCCGGTTTTCTTTGGGTTTCTCGAAAAATTGGGTGATGGACTCGTCCTCCGCCACTTCCATAATGCCAAAACGGCTGGCTTCTTCGATGGGCACGGGCATGACGGCAATCGTCAGGTCGGCGTTCTGCTCCCGGTGACAGGCCAGCATAGGGCCGTAGTCCATTTTGTAGATGTGGTCGCCGGAGAGGATCAGCACCTGGTCTGCGTTGTGTTCGTTGACAAAGTTCATATTCTGGTGGATGGCATCCGCCGTGCCCGCGTACCAGTCTTGGTTGCCCCGTCCCTGATAGGGCTGGAGCAGACGCACACCGCCCCTGGCCCGGTCCAGGTCCCAGGGCTTGCCGATGGCAATGTGCTCGTTCAGGCTATGGGGACGGTATTGGGTCAACACGCCGATGGTGTAGATGCCGCTGTTGACGCAATTGCTGAGGGTAAAGTCGATGATGCGAAATTTACCGGCAAAGGGGACCGCAGGCTTGGCTCTTTGCTCGGAAAGGACAGTCAGGCGCGTTCCTTCGCCGCCAGCCAGGATCATTGCAATGGTGGTCATCGTGACCTTCCTTCTCCGCGTGGGGAGGGGTGAAACACGAATTGGTGGGAGTATCCTAACGCAAAGAGAGACGGAACGCAATTTCAAAGTTGACAACCGAGAGACGGCTTTTTGAAATTCCTCCTGAAGACTGCTATAATAAATTGTTGAATTGACAATGCGAAGGACGCAGATTTGTATGATTTGGATTGATGAGGACGCAGATTTTCATGATTTGGATTGATCAGCGCTGATCGGCAACGGGCGCTGCGCCATCTTTGTTTCAATCTTTTGATCTGCGTCCGCTTTCGTTACGAATACGGATTGATTTGGAAGGTAGGAGGGGTGCGTGTTGCAGAGAAAGACCCAAACAGCCGCGTTCTGGCGCGACCAGTTTGAAGTAACCCAGGAGGACCTGGATTTTATCCACGAACTTGTCTTAGATGCCAGTTCGCCTCTAACGACCGACCGATTGGCCCTGCGCCTGATCGAAGAGTATCTGCGGCGGGAAACCAGCCGTATGGAATCTGAATTGTCCAAGGGCAAAATTTACCAGCCCGACAAGCCCTATACTGTAGGCCAAACTCTCGTATTTCCGATAATGGATTTCGCGGTCGCGGAAGTCACAGCTATCCGGTCCGGCGAAAATCCCGAACACGGCGATTTTTCTGTGATCGAAGTGAAATTCCTCGAAAATGGGGTGAAGCGTGAATTTGCCTCCAGCCTGAAGACACCCCACCGCCTGAACCAGACCAACGGCCAGGGCATTGTGGAAGAGGGCGCGCTGCTCACAGCCAAAGAGATATACAAGCTCTATCAGGACGAAATTGAAGAAAGCCTGCTCTATGCCCTGGAAGAGGGTGAGCGCCACGTCGAGTTTGTCCAGGTGGGCGATTATTGGCTTCTGACGGATATGTTGGCCGACGTGCATGTGGGCCATTTGAACATCGCCGAAGCGATGATCGAAATGCAGGGCCGTCCGCTCACCTCCCAGGAAATCCTCAAAGAGATCGATGTCAACGCGGATGTTTCCCAGCCCATGCAGATCATCAGCATCAACCACGCGCTGGGCAGCGACGAACGCTTCGACCGGGTAGGCAACGGCAGCAACTACGTGTGGTATCTGAAGCGGCTGGAACCCAAAGAAGCGCTGGAAATCCCCGCGCTGCTGCGCCCGCACAGCCCGCGCTATAACCGTGCCCTGCTCAGCGTAGAACTGTTGCAGATCGAATGGGAACTGGACGACGAATGGGGCGAAAGCGGCATCGGCAGCGATGTGCCTTCGGTTGTGCCCAGCACCAGCTTTACCCTCAGCTACCCCCATCGCCGCCACGGCACCCTGCCGTTGAGCAACCGCACCCGCAGCTTCTTCCCCAGCGGCAGCGAAGGCCGTTCGATAGTCACAGTCATTGACGGGCGTTGGGGCAAGCACTTTACCGCCTGGGTGGTGCATGGCGGGCGCTACGTGAGTGGGCTGAGAGAGTGGATGGAAGAGCATAGCCTGCCGGTCGGCGCGCAGATTACGCTGGAGCGCACCCGCAACCCGGGCGAAGTGGTCATCGACTACCGCCCCCGGCGCATGAAGCGGGAATGGAGCCGCTTTGCCACGGCCCCGGCCAACAGCCTGGGCATCACCTTCGAGATGAACAAAGTTCAGATCACCTGCGAATACGACGACTATCTCATCGTTTCGGCAGACGACACAAAACAGTTGGACGCTCTGGCCCAGCGCGTCGAAAAGACCGGCACGAGCGTGGACGAGCTTGTCGAACAGATCGTCCCCGAATTGACAAAGCTCAGCCCCCAGGGCACAGCCCACGCCAAGACTGTCTACAGCGCGGTCAATATGATCTGGCGTTGCCCGCCTGGACCCGTCTTCTATGCGCTGATCAGCAATCGTCGCTTCCGGGACACAGGCGGCGGCTTCTTCGCCCTGGAGGTATAACAATGGCCCCTGCTGCGACAGGCCCCAACATTGCCTGGTTCCGCCCGACTGCGGATACCAAATTTCACATCGATTACACCTGGTGGGAAGAGAGCGGACGGGATTTCCGTCTTTATCTGCGCGATCAGTTGTGCGCTGAATGTCGGGATCGTTTCAGCGATCACCGCAATACAGAAAGCGTGGACTGGGTGGACCCGGAGACGGGGGAAGTTCACCGCACGGACGCGCTCTGGGAATGTCTGCGCACCCGCTGCGCCAATGATCCGGACTTTATCAACGAGCATCTGCCCATCGGCGCGGCCTGCTTCCGGGTCTTCCTGGCCAACGACAATACCCCGCTCACCCCCAACGAATTGAACCGGCTTCTGCCCTGGAAACCGGCGCGCACGATTCTCGCCACTCTGGGCGGTCGTCAGGTCTATCTGGGCATTCGGCCCGTGCGTGGGTAGGGTACTGTGAGCGGATTTTCTCTACACGAAGTAGAGCGAATGACCGATGACGGAAAAAGAATACGATTGGCCTATGAGGAGGAGGGCGATATCCTCGAGGTCGTGTTTGATGACGTTGAGGCTACGTGTGCTGTCGAGCTGACGGATAATATCGTCTTGCGTTTTCACCGACAAGAGGGCCGCGTGGTAGCCGTTTTGTCAAACAGGTGAAGCCTACCCCCTCCGTCCCGCGGCAAGGACTTTGCGCGCGGCCAGAACAATCGGCATATCGATCATCTTCCCATCCATCTCAAAGACCCCTGTACCCGCAGCCTGCTGGCTCGCAAAGGCGTCGATCAGCCGCTGGGCCTGGGCTATCCCCTCGTTCGTGGGCGAAAAGACCCGATTGATCACAGCCACCTGCCGGGGATGGATCGCCAGCTTGCCGGAAAAGCCCATGCCCTGGGCAAAGCGACACTCCGCGGCCAACCCCTCCGTATCGGCCAAATCCACGTAAACGGTGTCGATGGCGGGCAACCCGTAGGCCGCCGCCGCGGTGACGACTGCGCCCCGGGCATAAAAAATCTCCCATCCCTCCCGACTGCGACGCGCGCCCATATCCCCGGCCAGGTCTTCCGCGCCAAAGAGGAGCGCGCCCAGGCGGCTGTCGGATGCGGCGATCTCGGCGGCCTTCACAACGCCCATAGCCGTCTCCACCAGCGCCAGCAGCCGGGTACTGCCAACCGGCAACCCGTGGCTTCCCTCCAGTTCGGCCAGCCGTTTCGAGACTGCCTGCACTTGGGCAGCCGACTCGGTTTTGGGCAAGACGTAGCCCTCAGGCCGGGCCAGGATCGTCTGGGACAGATCGTCTTCCCACAGGGTCGTGCTGACCGGATTCATGCGGATCAAGCGCTCGGTTGGGCCAAAGTCCAGCCGCTGGAAGCAGGCGACGACCGTCTCCCGAGCCACCTCTTTCTGGCTCAAAGCCACCGCGTCTTCCAGGTCGGCGATGATAGAATCCGCCGTCAGTTCGACGGCCTTTTCAATCTTGCGGGCGCTGTCACCTGGCATAAAGAGCAGAGAGCGACGCAGAGGATGCGTTGGGGGGGTGGCATTTGGATTCCTCTGTTGTATCAGATCGATGGCCATTCCCCTCTCCTATTGCGTCTTCCTCAGATTTTCAGTCCACTCAACACAACGCCCTGAATAAAGTAGCGCTGGGCCACGATGAAGAGGAGGATGACCGGCAGGGTCATAATGGCGGCCGCGGCCATAAGCAGATGCTCGCGGGGTTCGGTCGTTTCCAGGGGGATGTTTTGAAAGACGCGCATCCCCACCGCGGCGGGGAACAGTTGCATGCGGTTGAGGTAGATGAACGGGGCAAAGAACTCATTCCACTCGTTCATAAATTGCAGAATGGCGACAGTCGTCAGCGCCGGCTTCATCAGGGGTAGCAGGACGCTCCACAGCACCCGGAAGGGCGATGCGCCATCCATCACCGCGGCCTCATCCAGATCACGCGGGATGCTCATGATGAACTGACGCAGGAGAAAGATCATAAAGGCACCGCCGCCCAGCCACGCGCCGATGGTCAGCGGCACGTAGGTATTGATCAGCTTCAGCTTGAAGAAGAAGATGTACTGGGGAATCAGCGTTACCTGGGTGGGAATCATCATTGTGCCCAGCATCAGAATAAACCAGACATTTTTACCGAAAAAATCGAAGCGGGCAAAGGCGTAGGCGGTGATGGAGGCGGTGATGACTGTGCCGGGCACGGTGATGGCCACGAGCAGAAAGCTGTTTGCCATCCAGCGGGCAAAGGGTACCGCGTTGAAGACCTTATCGTAATTTCCCCACTGAGGCACTGCGGGCAGGAAATGGAGCGTGAAGGAGCGTAGCTCCTGCCAGGTTTGTAGGGAACTGGAGACCGTCCAGAAGAGCGGGAAGGCGAAGATGATCCCACCAATGGTGAGAATAACATAAGCAGCGATTTTGCCCGCGTGGGAGCGACCGGGGCGCTGCACGGCCACCGGCGCAAGCTGGGTGGATGGAGTATCGTAAGTAACTGCCATTCCGGTTTACCCTCCGTAGTAGAAGACCCAGCGGGTGGAAAGCCGCATCTGCCACATCGTCAGCGAGACAATAATGACGGCGAAGAACCAGGCCAGGGCCGCGGCATATCCCATATTCCAATAGTCAAAAGCCTGCTTGTAAAGATGCAGACTGAAGAACCAGGTGGCAAAGCCTGGCCCGCCTTCCGTGGCGACAAAGGCTGCGGTGAAGGTCTGCAAACCGCCGATGATACCCAAAATCATATTGAAAAAGATGGTGGGTGTCAGAAGGGGAATCGTCACATTCCACAACTTCGCCCAGGAGCTGGCCCCGTCAATGGAGGCTGCGTCGTAGAGTTCCTCCGGGATGCCCTGCAGACCGGCCAGGAAGATGATCATCCGTGTGCCGCCGATACCCTGCCAAAGCCCCATGGCAATCAGCGACGGGATGGCCCAACGCCGGTCGCCGAACCAGCCGGGCGGGTCCGCCATACCCAGGCTGCGCAGAGCCTGGTTGACAACACCAAAGTCATCGTTGAGCAGCCACTTCCACAGCACCACCGAGGCCACAATCGGCACAAGGGTGGGCATGAAAAAGAGGGTACGATAGGCGGGCAGGGCGCGGATTTTGTTGTTGAGCAGAATTGCCAGAAACATCGAACCCAGGACACCCAATGGCACACCCACGCCTGCATAATAAATTGTGCGCCCGATGGAGGGCCAGAACTGCGGGTCATCGGTAAACATTTTGACGTAGTTATCGAAGCCGATGAAGATGGGTGGACTGAGTACGTCGTATTTGGTCAGGCTGAGATAGAGGGAGGTAATCCCTGGCCCGATAAAAAGACCCAGAAAGCCCACCAGCCAGGGGGTCAAAAAAAGATAGCCATAGAAGTTCTGCCAGCGTTTGCGCGGCGCGAGTTCCCGGCGCATCACAGCCGCCACATCGAAACGAGAAGTTAGTGCAGCCATTGGTTGTTCCTGAAAGCGGAAAGCGTGAAACGTGAGATAGGCCAATGATCTCACGTTTCACGTCTCAGAGTCGTCAGTGAACAGTAAACAGTGTCGTATATCGCCTACTGATTACTGCCCCTTACGCCGGGTCCATATCCAACACGGCCTGGATATTGTCCTGGAGGTTCTGCAAGCCTTCCTCGAAGGCGACCGGCTGGTTCGGGTCCATCAGCAGGTCGGTGTACTGCTGCACGGCATCGGTGTATTCGCGCCCACGGGAGTTGGCCGGGGCGTGGGCGGCGATGCCGTTCTCCAGGCTGCTCAGGAACCATTCGTGAATGGGGTTCTCGGCGATCAGCGCCTGTACCGTATCCGGGCGCACAGCCGCGAAGTTGCCGCTCACCAGATTGAAACTGATGCTGCCCTCTTTGCCGGCGATGTGCTTGAGGAACTGATAGGCCACGTCGGCGTGTTCGCTGGCCTGGCGGATGTTCCACGTGCCGCCGCGCAACTGGGAGGGGAATCTGCCGTCGGGCAGGGTGGGGAGCAGAATCTGCCAGGCTTCGGCCACTGCCGGGTCCGCACTGGCCGCTTTGATGTCCCGGTCATAGTTGCGCACATTGAGGGAGCCGCCCCAGTTTAGGGTCAGCTTGCCTTCCACCTGGGCTGCGCCCACATTTTCAATCGCACCCGTCGCGGGCAGCACTTTGTCTTCCACGGCCAGTTTGTAGGCCCAGCGCAGGGCTTCGACCGACTGGGGGTTATCAACCAGCGTGCATTGGGTGCCATCTTCGTTGATCAGGTCGCCGCCGAAGGCGCGGGTGAGCGTGACGACGCCAGCTTCGCCGTGGCTGATGTTCAGACCGAAGCGTTCGCCCTCTGTGTAGAAGCGGTGCGCCCATTCGCCGATGGTCTCCATCGAGACATCCCGGGCGTTGACGTCAGGCACTTCGATGCCCTCGGCCTTGAAGTGGGCGGCATTGGTCACCAGCGTGTCAAAACCGGCCCAACCCCAACTGGGAAGGCCGTATAGCTTCCCCTGGAAGTATTGCAGGCTCATAAACAAGTCGTACCATTCGCTCAGGTCTGTGGCATCTGCCGCCACCAGATCATCGATTGGCATAATAATGTTCTTGTTGATGGCCCGCCAGAAGTGGAAGTGGGAGGGGTCGAAAGCGCAGATTTCGCCCAGATCGCCGGCTGCGTGGGCCGCATACATTTTGGCGTAGTTGTCCTGCTGGCTGGAACCGGCCAGGGGGCGGAACTCAATGGTCACACCAGGGTTTGCCTGCATAAAAGTGTCGATGCGTTCTTCGTTCCAGCCTGTGCCAGGTGAACGGAAGGTGTCCCAGCGCAGAAGGATGTCTTCCATAGCGGGGGCCGCAGCCGGAGCAGCCTCGCCGCCGGATGAGGCCGCGGGGGCAGAAGCGGGAGCCGCGGGTGCTGCGCAGGCCGCCAGCAGACCGCCGGTCACCAACAGGCTGCCGCGCAAGAACGCACGTCGTGAAATTTGATTTGTCATTTTTCCTCTCCTCAATGAGCTAAAGCGGAACAAGTGTGGGGTAAAGCCGTGAACTTACACTTCTGCACGGACAGATGAACCAAGCCGGAAAGGCTGCCGGGAATGCTGTGTAAGTGGTGGTGGGGTCAACAGCCAAGCACACTTAGAACGGTCCAAACCACAATAAATGATTCTGCATAGCTTGTCAAATCGGTTTTTTGCGCTGGGCGCTTGGCCCCTGCACCGGGATTGCTTTCTTGACAGAGTGCTGTACAATATCTCTCCAGGTATCAGATTTGTGGGATCACCCAGAAAATATGCTGCGGAGGGAGTATGGACAAAATTCGAATCGCCCTGGCCGGCTGCGGAGCCATTGCCAACATTATGCACCTGCCCGGCATCCAAACGATGCAGGAGATGGGGCTGGTGGAGTTGGTGGCCGTCTCCGATGTGGTGGCCGAGAAGGCCCGGGACACGGCAGAGCGATTTGCCATCCCCCACCACTTCGGGGACGTGGAAGCGATGTTGACTCAGGCCGATTTCGACCTGCTGGTCAATACGACCGTCATCCCCAGCCATTTCGGCGTGACATTGGCCGGGTTACAGGCGGGCAAACACGTCTACACCCAGAAGCCTATGTCTGTTACGTTGGACGAAGCCACTCAATTGGTCGAAGCTGCCCGGCGCTATGACCGGCGGCTGGCCGTTGCTCCGGAGCATCCAGTGCGCCCACACCTGCGTGCCATGCGGGAGATGATCGAGCAGGGGGTCATCGGCAAAATCGCCTTTGCCCGGGTGCAGACCTCCCACCACGGCCCGGAGAAGCACGACACGGGGGCCATGCCCCGGGATTCCACCTGGTTTTACAAGCCCGGCTCGGACCCGATTATGGACCTGGGCGTGCATGGCCT
>JACQGT010000043.1 GCA_016199425.1 Chloroflexota bacterium | reverse complement strand
GGGGCGGACGTTCTGGCCGGCTGTGTGCAGATCATCTGGGGCGGACGGGGGTCTGGCTGCGGCTTTGGGTGGACAGCAACGATCCGGATACCAGCCAGGTCCATCTATTGCTGCGCCACGGCCTGCAACAGATTGCCGGTGCGTCGGTGCGTGGACCGGTCTACATTGCGGTGCGGGATTACCAGGGCGGACTCAGTTCGATTCTGGAGGAGTACGGTTTTGCCCCCTTTACAGACCGGGTGCGGATGGTGCGGCCCATCTGGCAATGGGCCAAAAAAGCCGTGGAAAACCGCCTGCCGTCTCTGGAAGGCGTAGCCGAGGCCATGCCCGGCTCTCTGGTCATGCCCCAGGCCACAAATGAAAGGAGGAGAGCAATAGAACTTCTCACCCCGTGGGTGCGTACTATCCGTGATAGTATTGAGAAAAGTGACGTAACTACGTAGCCAATCAAAAGCGGACGCAGATTTTAATGATTTGAATTGATCAGCGCTGATCAATTCAAATCATTAAAATCTGCGTCCCGATCGATCTTCACAGGAACCTATGACACAAAGCAACCTATCCAACGCAAGCACGACAACTGTTCTGCAAAGCAAAGAGCAGGGCAAAATGACCCTGCGCATCACCGATGACCTGAACCTGCTGCTGGACGTTCTGCCCCAGCGCATTCAGGACTCATTGCGCGAGATCGGGCGGCCCGCCGATCTGATCGAAATTGTGATGGACCTGGGCCGTCTGCCTGAAGCGCGCTTCACCGATGGCGAGGTCTACTTGAGCGCGGACGAGATCAGCGCGGACGATGTGCGCAACGTCATCGAAAAGATCGGCGTATTCGGCACAGACAACCGGGCCGGGATCGAGCGCACCCTGCACCGCATCTCGGCCATCCGCAACCGCAAAGGGCTGGTGATCGGTCTCACCTGCCGGGTGGGGCGGGCCGTCTACGGCGTGATCGAGATCATCGAAGATATTGTGCTCAGCGACAAGAGCATTCTGCTGCTGGGGCGGCCCGGTGTGGGCAAGACAACCCTCCTGCGCGAGGCGGCACGGGTGCTCAGCGAGAAAAAGCGGGTGGTCATTGTGGATACCAGCAATGAGATCGCGGGCGATGGCGACATTCCCCATCCGGCCATCGGTCGGGCGCGGCGCATGCAAGTGGCAACCCCGGAGCTTCAGCACGAAGTGATGATCGAAGCCGTGGAAAACCACATGCCCGAAGCGATTGTCATCGATGAGATTGGCCGGGAATTGGAAGCGATTGCGGCCCGCACCATCGCCGAGCGAGGCGTACAGCTAATCGGTACGGCCCACGGCAATACACTGGAAAACCTGCTGCTCAATCCCACTCTGTCGGACCTGGTGGGCGGGATCGACTCTGTGACTCTTTCCGACGAAGAGGCCCGGCGGCGGGGCACCCAGAAGACTGTGCTGGAGCGCAAAGCGCCGCCTACCTTCGACGTGCTGATCGAAATTCAGGACCGCAAGCGTATTATCGTCCACCAGAATGTGACCGAAGCAGTGGACGCGATCCTGCGCGGCTGGACACTCAACCCGGAGGTGCGCTGGATAGATGAAAACCAGGCCGTGCATGTGGAGACAATCACTAACCAGGACGACAACAAACGCATGGGCGGCAACGGACGGCGGGAGAACGGCCACCGCCCACCGGAGGGGGAACGACGGAGTGGTCGGCGGCGCTCGGCGGAAGTGGAGGGGACAGATAGCACTGGGATCGACAGCGAACCGGTCATCTCCGAGAAAGGCCCCCGGCCTGTGCGTATCTTCCCCTACGGCATCGGTCAAAACCGGTTGCGCTCCGCGGCCAAGAATTTGAATGTCAATCTCGAGATCGTTCCCGAAATGAACGACGCCGACATTGTGATGACGTTAAAGAATTACTACCGGCAGAAGCCCCAGCCCATCGCGGATGCGGAACGGCGCAGCGTGCCGGTCTACGTTCTGCGCAGCAACACTGTCACCCAAATGGAGCAGTGTCTGCTGGACGTCTTTCACCTGAACGGGCCGAACTCGGAAGCGGCTTTTGATACGGCCATGCGCGAAACCCAGGAGGCGATCCAGCGGCTGCTCAAAGGCGCTGACTCTGCGGAACTCCAGCCCCAAGCCGCCGCCATCCGTAGCCAGCAACACCAGTTGGCCCGGGCCGCCAATCTGGTCAGCCATAGCTATGGCCGGGAACCCCACCGCCGAGTACGCATCTTTAACCAGTAGCCCCGGTATCAACGTAGGGCGGAATGCCATTCCGCCCTACAAACGAAAAGGCAACCCGTGTTTATTACGTTTGAAGGGCCGGAAGGCAGCGGCAAGACCACCCAGATTCGTCTGTTGGCGGAGTGGCTGGGCAAGCAGGGCTGGGGCGTCGTCACCACCCGGGAGCCGGGCGGAACACGCATCGGCAACGGCATCCGCTCTCTGCTGCTGGACGTTGACCACACGGAGATGACACCCCGCACCGAGACGCTGCTCTTCAACGCTGCCCGTGCCCAGATCGTACACGAGGTGATTCGCCCCGCATTGCAGGCCGGGCAGATTGTCCTGTGTGACCGGTTCGCCGACAGCACACTGGCCTATCAGGGCTACGGCTACGGCCAGGATCGGGCGGAATTGGGCAGGCTGATTCGCTACGCCACCGGCGGTCTGACCCCCGATCTGACGCTCTATTTGGATGTGCATCCAGAAGTGGGGCTGGTCCGCAAACAGTCGGGTGCTGGGCAGGAATGGAACCGGCTGGATGCCCGGACAGTGGCTTTTCACCGGGCGGTGCAGACGGGCTATGCGGAGTTGATCGCGGCGGAACCGGAGCGTTGGCGCGTGGTGGAGAGCGATCTCCCAGAACAGGCAGTCCACCAGGCAATTGTGGCGGTAGTGGCTGCCCGGCTCCCTGTAGAGGCAAAGGAACGACGATGAAACTGATTATCGCCATTGTCAACAGCGACGACAGCCGCAACCTGCTGGAACGGTTGGGGCGACAGGGCTTCTCGGCGACGGTTACCAGCTCGGCGGGGGGCTTTCTGCACGTGAGCAACTCGACGATCTTCTGCGGGGTGGATGACAGCGAACTGGCCGAGGCCCTGACCGTCATCCGCGAGAGCTGCACCAGCCGGGTCCAGTACATCACCCCCTTGCCCCCTGTGATGGAGCCGGGGGAGATGCACATCCCCACGCCCGTGGAAAAACACGTGGGCGGGGCCACGATTTTTGTGGTGGATGTAGAACACTTCGAGAAGGTGTAAAGCTGTAGGGCGGCAGAGCCGTCAGCCAGAGTTGTCGGGCAAGGCGTGAAACGTGAAGCGTGAGATCAGTGGCGTTGTTCACGTTTCACGTTTCCGGCCCGCAAGATTAACGCACAGGGCGTCGATCTTTTTGTAGTACGACTTAGGCGAACCCATCCATCCCCATCATCCCCCCGCCGTCGTCCCCGGCCAGATCGGGCATGGACTGCTCGATGGATTCCGGGTTTTCCCCTGCTTCCAGCCTGTCCATCACCTCGGCCATCTCCGCGTCCATCGGCTCGCCCATTTCATCGCTCATACGGCGCATAAAACCAGCCAGGGCGCGGGGGTCTTCGCTCTCCAACCCGGACATCAGCGACGCGTCGTCGGCCATGGATTCCATCCGGCTCTCCTCCGAGCGCAACATCCGCACCCGGCTGACCAGGCGGCGCAGATGGCGGCCACTGCACGTGGGGCAGGTCGCGGCTGTGTCGTTGGCCTCCGACATTGTGCGAAAAAAGACATTCACCCGTTTTGTACAATCGTAGCAATAGTATTCGTAAATGGGCATCTGGAATTGGTTCCTCCGGTCACATTGAAAATGAAGCCAATTTGGGGAGTACGATTCCGGGAATGGGCCAGTAGTTGTTTGTCAACGAGGAAACGCCTGACCCATTCCCGGAATCAACACGCCCCTCAGTTCTGGGATGCACCCTAACTTCCCCCCAATTTCCCTGTGGATTGAGAGGTAGTCTATACTGAACGTCTATTGTCATTATACTCGGCAAGCACAAGGTGGGACAAGCAGTGACTTTTGAGACAGCAGCGACCGGTCAACAGACGGACGACGTAGAAGCCATTTATGCCCGTTTTACGGGGCCGCATCCGGTTCTGGTGGTGATTTCCGGCCCCAGCGGTGTGGGCAAAGACGCCACCCTGGCCCTGATGAAGCGCCGGGAACAGCCCTTCTACTTCGTCGTCACCGCCACCACCCGGCCCATCCGCCCCAACGAAAAGGAGGGTGTGGACTATCATTTCGTCTCGGTGGGCGAGTTCGCCGGGATGATCGAAGATGGCGAGTTGTTGGAGTATGCGGTGGTCTACGGCGATTACAAAGGCATCCCGAAGAAGCACGTGCGTGCGGCCCTGGCCAGCGGCAAGGATGTGGTGCTGCGCATCGACGTGCAGGGCGCGGCCACCATCCGCAAGCTGATCCCGGAAACGGTGACGATCTTCCTGGCTTCGGAGAGCGAAGATGAGCTGGTGACACGCTTGCTGGAGCGCAAGACCGAAACACCCGATAATCTCAAAATGCGCATTGCCACCGCGCGCCAGGAGATGAAACGGATCAACGAATTCGATTATGTGGTGGTCAACCGGGAGGATTGTCTGGAACGCACGGTGGACCAGGTGATCAGTATTATCCACGCCGAAAAGTGCCGGGCCGATTGGAAGCCAGTGACGCTGTAACCTCTGGGAGCGTAACTGCTCAGGACTAGCGCCGGTTGAGTAGGCTGGGGCTGTATCCAGCCGTATCGAAACCCAGCGGGTAGGACCCGTTCGCTTGATTTCGATACGCCTCGCAGACTCGGCTACTCAATCAGCGCTCACTGGACTGATGGCCTGAGCAGTTACCTGAGCGCAAATTACCCTGAAATTTCGTTTGAAGGAACTCTTGTGTACGACCAACCAAGCGGCCAGCCGGCACCCCACTCTCCGTCCATCGTCGCCCCGCCCCGCCCTGAGTTCTATATTGCCCTGACATCGCCCACTGTCAGCCGGGTGATGATCGGCCTGAACCTGCTCACTTTTGCGGCGACTTTCGTCTTTGGCCTGGTCGTCTTTGGAACTTGGACAGGGCCGGTGGATATTCGCGTCCTCTACCTGCTGGGGATGAAGTCCAACATCGACATCCTGAACGGCGAAATCTGGCGGCTCTTTACTGCAATGTTTCTGCACATCGGACCCACCCATCTCATCTCCAATCTGATCGGCCTCTTTATGCTGGGGCCGATTCTGGAAGGGCATCTGGGCCATTGGCGCTTTATTGCCATCTATCTGGTGGGCGGTCTCTTTGGCAGCGTGGCCAGCTACGCCCTCTCCCCGGCTCTCTCCGCCGGAGCCTCCGGCGCGATCTTTGCTCTGCTGGGCGCGACGGTTCTCTACTTCTTTCGCTTCCGGGAAAACTTTGGGCAGAAAGGCCAGGAGATTCTGCGTTCGATGCTGGTCGTGCTGGTGTTAAATCTGGTCTTGGGCAGCACAGTAGCGAATGTGGACAATTGGGGACACGTGGGCGGGCTGCTGGGCGGGCTGCTGGTCTGCGCCGGACTTTTCCCCCGCTACCGTCTGCCTGATGTGATTCGACTGGGACGCCAACCTCTGGTGCGCGAGTCCAATCTGGCGCGTCAAATTGGATGGGTTCTCCTGTCCATACTTCTGCTAGTTCTCGCCTTCTGGCTGGCAACCCAGGCCGGCCCACCTCTCCGATAGGAGACCCACGGCGTGACTCGAATCTGTTTTTCTCTTTTCGAGGAGGTTTCGCGTGGACATTCCCCGCTGTAGCGGTATCATTTTGCACCCCACATCCCTGCCTGGACCCTACGGGGTAGGCGTGCTGGGTAAGGCTGCCTATGCCTGGGTAGACTTTTTGGAAGAGAGCAGGCAGACCGTCTGGCAGGTACTACCTCTGGGGCCAACGGGTTACGGCGACAGCCCCTACCAGAGCTTCAGCACCTTTGCGGGCAATCCCTATCTCATCTGTCTGGAAACGCTGGTGGAGCAGGGGCTATTGGACGCGGCCGAGCTGACCGATGCGCCTGCCTTCTCCGACGAGCGGGTCGATTTCGGCGCGCTCTACGAATGGAAATTGCCCCTGCTCTTTCGGGCCGCGGCTGCCTTTGCAAAGGCAGGGACAGCAGCCGCACAGACAGAATTTCAGACTTTCTGCACGGAAAACGCGGCCTGGCTGGACGACTACGCGCTTTTTATGGCCCTGAAGGATGCCCACGACGGCGCAGCTTGGAATCGCTGGGAGATGCCCCTGCGCAGCCGCAAGGCCCGCGCCCTGGCCACTGCCCGCACAGAGCACGCGGCGCGCATCCACGCTTACCGCTTCATCCAATGGCTTTTCTTTCGCCAGTGGCGGGCGCTGAAGGAGTACGCCAACCGGCGGGCTATCCGCATCGTCGGCGACATTCCCATCTACGTGGCTATGGACAGCGCCGACGCCTGGAGCAATCCCCAGCAATTCTTCTTCGACGACGAATACCAGCCGACGGTTGTGGCAGGTGTGCCGCCGGACTATTTCAGCGTCACCGGCCAACTGTGGGGCAACCCCATCTATCGCTGGCAACAGATAGAGAGCAGCGGCTTTCCCTGGTGGATCGCGCGCATCCGGGCCAGCCTGGACCTGTACGATATTGTACGCATCGATCACTTCCGGGGCTTTGCCGGCTACTGGGAAGTCCCCGCGGGCGAGACCACTGCGGTCAATGGCCGCTGGGTAGTGGGGCCAGGCCCACATCTCTTTGAGGTCATTCAGGCCGAACTGGGTGAACTGCCCATCATCGCCGAGGATTTGGGGGAGATCACACCGGATGTGATCGAACTGCGCGATCACTTCAATCTGCCGGGGATGAAAATTCTGCAATTTTCCTTTGCCAGCGACGCGGCCGACAAATTTCTGCCCCACAATTACACACCCAATTTTATCGTTTATACCGGAACCCACGACAACGACACGGCCTGGGGCTGGTATCAGCACTCCAGCACAGAGCGGGAACGGGACCACTTCCGCCGCTATTTCCGCACGGACGGCGAGGACGTAGCGTGGACGCTCATCGAAGCGGCCCTGCGCAGCGTAGCCCAGGTGGCGGTCGTTCCCCTGCAGGATGTGCTGAATCTGGGCTCAGAGGCGCGCATGAATCTGCCGGGCACGAGCGTGGGCAACTGGCAGTGGCGTTTCCGCGCCGGGCAGATCGACCACCTTACCGTAGAGCGCCTGGCTGATGCTACAATCCTTTTTGGCCGAGACCCCAAAACCTACGAAGGCAAAGGGCCGGAAGCGGGGGGACAGTAAAGAATGGAAACACTCATCGTCGCCTGTGTTCAACAGAAAATGCGTCTGCCTCAGAGCCAGGAGGAGCACAAAGAAGACCTGCGTCGCTTCCTGCGCTCGGCGTCCACCAAACGGGCGCGGCTGGTCGTCTTCCCCGAACTGGCCGGACTGATGGTGACACCCGCGCTGCTGGGCGGCTTCCACGCTTCTTTGCTCATTCGCGCTGACCTGGCCCGGCGACGGCGCATCTCCTTCTGGCAGAAGATGACGGGCAGTCTGGCGGGCAGCCTAGCGCGCTCGTTCAACGCCAACTTTCGACGGCTGCTTGGCGGCCTGCTGGAAGTCAAAGCGGCTGAAGTCTGGTCCGCCTATGAGGAGACCTACGGCGGGCTGGCCAAGGAGTTCGACCTGACACTCGTCGCGCCCAGCGCCTATCTGCCCGATCCCGCAGATGGGGTAATCCGCAACATCGCAGTCGTCTACGGGCCGGGTGGCGAACGGCTGGGCTACCAGGCCAAAGGCATTCTCCACCCGGAGGACGAGGACCTGGCCCAGCCGGGCGCGGAGTGGAATGTGATCCAGACCGACGTGGGGCGCATCGGCCTGATGCTGGGCGGGGATGTGCTCTACCCGGAGATTGGGCGGTTGCTGGCCTATCAGGGCGCGGAAATGCTGATTGCCCAGGGCGCAGCCTCGGAACGGGTGCTCTACGAGAAGCTGCGCTCGGGGATGCTGGCCCGGATGCAGGACAACCAGCTTTTCGGCGCTGTCAGCTTTCTGGTGGGGCACAACGACTTTAGCCGCCGCCAGCGAGACCCCTTTGCGGGAAAGTCAGCTATCCTTGCGCCCCAGGAATTGACACCCAACGCCAGCGGCGTGCTGGTGGAAAGCGCCAACTTCCGCAGCGAAAGTGTGCTGGCCGCGGTGTGGGACTTCCCCGCGCTGGCCGATCTGTGGGAGACATCGGACACGCCCGTGCGCAGCCGCCTGCCCATGGAAAAGGCTGGTGCGGCCCTGGCCCAACTCTACCAAAAGATGCAGCAGCTACCCCGCATGGCCGATCTGCCCGCGTTGGCTGCGCCCTCCTCGCCCCTTGCGCGCAGCCTGGACGATCTGCCTGTGCTGGCTTCCGTCACCGCCCGCTGGCCGCTGGAAAAGACCGAATCCTATGACGATGACGAGGAGCAGCGGGACGAAGGCAGCCGGGATTTCCTGCACGCGGCCCACAACCAT
>JACQGT010000242.1 GCA_016199425.1 Chloroflexota bacterium | reverse complement strand
GGCAAGACGGAGCTGGCCCGTACCCTGGCCCAGTTTCTCTTCGACGACGAGAACAATCTGGTGCGCGTCGATATGAGCGAATATCAGGAGCGCCATACAGTGGCCCGGCTGATCGGCGCGCCCCCCGGCTATGTGGGCTACGACGAGGGCGGACAACTGACCGAGGCTGTGCGCCGCCGTCCCTATGCGGTGGTGCTCTTCGACGAAATCGAGAAGGCTCACCCGGAGGTCTTCAATGTGCTGTTGCAGGTGTTGGACGATGGGCGGTTGACCGACGGCCAGGGACGCACCGTCGATTTCCGCAACACTGCAATTATACTAACCAGCAACATCGGCAGCCAGTACATTCTGGATGTAGCCGGGGTGGACGCGGAGGTGGAGCGCCGGGTGATGGAGGCCATGCGCCAGCACTTCCGCCCCGAATTCTTGAACCGGGTGGATGAGATCGTCATCTTCCACAGCCTGACGCCGGCCCATCTGAAAGAGATTGTGGAGATTCAACTGGAGCGGCTGCGCGCCCTGTTGCAGGAACGGCGCATCGATCTGCACCTGACCGACAGGGCCAAAGAGCGGATTGTGGCCGAGGGCTACGACCCGGCCTATGGCGCACGCCCGCTCAAACGGGCCATCCAACATCTGGTGGCGGACCCGCTGGCAGGAGAAATTCTGACGGGCCGCATCCCAGACGGCAGCCGGGTGGTTGTGGGTGCAGAGGGAGATCGCTTGACTTTCACTGCTGCCCGGTAGTCCAAACGCGGGGGGCGCGGCAAGCCGCGCCCCCCGCGTGATTTTCATGTAATTCCTCGCCTTCTCCTTTCCCGACCCCAAGCAGCTCCCGGCTGCGACGCCCCCCACATCACCCATCCACCAAAACGCTCGACGCGCTAACAATTGCAAACAATGCGCTTATCATTTGCTAATTTTTCGCATGTGTAGCGCTAACACAGACCCCCTATACTGATAATTGTGCACGGGGCAGGGACGCTCCCTGCCGATTCTTTCAAAGTCTGGATTGTTGTTCATGTATAAGGAGGTACACAATGAGCAGGATTGTACGTTGGGACCCATTTCGCGAGATGGTTTCCATGCGCAGCCAGATGGATCGCCTGATGTCGGATGTCTTCAGCGCCCCTGCGGTCTGGCAGAACGATGAGTACGCTGGCTACATGCGTCTGGCTCTGGATGTGTCAGAAAACGACGACAACTATACTGTCCACGCATCCGTGCCTGGCATCAACGCCGAGGACCTGGAGATCAGCTTCACCGAGAACACCCTGGCCATCAAGGGCGAGACGAAAGACGAGCGGGTGGACGAGAACGAGAAATGGCATCTGCGCGAACGGCGCTTTGGCAGTTTTATGCGCACCATTTCCTTGCCCATTTCCATCAATGCCGATGCGATTGAGGCTCACTTCGAGAATGGGGTGCTGACTCTGACTCTGCCCAAAGCCGAAGAAGTGAAGCCACGCCGCATCGCCATCAAGCCCAATGAGCAGAAGACGGTGGAAGCCATCGCCGCATAAGCCCACAAGTGTCTGGCAAAATTCATACTGTACGCAGAACGCCTCGGCCCCACAGCGCCGGGGCGTTCTTTCTATTGGCTGACGAAGAAGTTCGACTTTTACCAAAAGTCGAACTTCTTCGTCCCTGATTATTGAGAAGATACTGCTTTTGCCTCTAAATTTTGGCGATCCTCTCATCCTCCAAAGCAACTCGACGTCCTTCTCGAGAGGAGAGATAACAGGCCAGGGTCATGCGCAGGCTGGTACGGCCTTCCTCGGCGCTGGCGATGGGTGGTCGCCGCCCGTGAAAGAAATCAGCCAGGGGCGTGGCAAGCGCGGCGATGCGTGTACTGTGGCTGGCCGGGCTGGGAACGTCGCTGAATGTCCACTCCTTTTTCTCCCCGGTGTACCACTTCAGTCCCGGTGCGCCGGCGGGACGGGGCACGTTACAACTGGGCACGTCCCCATAGTTCTGCACAATGGAGCCGTTCAGACCGATGACTTCGGTGGTGTTTTCCGCGGCCAGACAGGTAAATGAGCAAGTAACCTCGGCCATCACGCCATCGGCATAGCGAAAGAGCGCCACGCCGTGGTCGTTTGGGATCAGATGGGTCCAGATTTCGGCGGTCACACTCTCCGGGGTGCCCAGCAGCCAGTGGATAAAGTCGATGGGATGGGCAGAGTCGTCGGCCCAGATGTCCCGGTTGAGCGCAGGGTCGAAGTGCCACATGGAGGGGATGTCCCATTGCTGGGCAGGCAGCCCATGCCGCCGGCGCAGCATAGAAATTTTGCCCAGCAGACCGCTCTCCAGTAGGTCTTTGATCTGAATGTTCTGGGGATCCACCCGCATCTGCCAGGCCATTGTAAAGGGCACGGCGTGGCGCTCCACCGCGGCTACAATGCGGTCAGCTTCGGTCAGGGTCAGCGCAATGGGTTTTTGCAGGGCGATGATCTTGCCCGCGGCCGCGGCCTGCTCCACCAGCGCCGCGTGCAGAGAGGTTTCCGCAGCGATGACCACCGCTTGCAACCCTGGGTGGGCCAGGAACTCTTCCACCGCCGCATAGGGCTGGATGGCGTAGCGGTCAGCATTCTGGGCCAGGCGTGCGGGGTTGTGGTCCCAGCCGGCCACAAGCTCGATCTGATCTTCTGCGCGCTGCTGCCATTGGGCGCAGTAGGCGTTTACGTGTCCGTGGGCAAAGCCCAGAACACCGACTTTCACTGGCATCGGAGACCTCGCGTTCGTCGTGGAAACCCGGTTCTGTACCTGACAAGGTGACAAGATGAGCGGGTGACAGGGTGAATAGAGAGCGTCATTATAGACAGAGAGAAGTTTCAAGTCAATGTCTCTTTTTGAGCAGCCAATCGTTGTCAATTCCACCCGTCTGGGCTATAGTAAGGGATGGCTACGGCTCGATTGTGTGAACTGCTGACGAAACTGAATTGAATCAACCAACTCTACATAAACGGAGACAACCAATGACAATTATCGAAGGCATTGTGGGACGGGAAGTGCTGGACAGCCGGGGCAACCCGACGGTGGAAGTGGAAGTGGTGCTCGCATCCGGCGCAATGGGCCGGGCGGCTGTGCCCAGCGGGGCCAGCACAGGCGCACACGAGGCCGTGGAACTGCGCGACGGCGACAAGAAACGCTACGGCGGCAAGGGTGTGCTCAAGGCGGTGGAGAATGTCAACGACACCCTGGCCGACGAACTGATCGGTATGGATGCGCTGGACCAGATCGCCATTGACGAATATCTGCTGGAACTGGACGGCACGGACAACAAAGGCAATCTGGGGGCCAACGCCATTTTGGGCGTGAGCCTGGCCGTGGCCAAAGCCGCCGCGGAGGCCGTGGGGTTGCCCCTCTACCGCTATCTGGGCGGCGTGGGCGCGCGCACCCTGCCCGTGCCGATGCTGAACATCCTCAACGGCGGCAAGCACGCGGTCAACAGCACCGACTTCCAGGAATTTATGGTCATGCCTGTGGGTGCCGACTCCTTCGCCGAGGCCGTGCGCTGGGGATCGGAAATCTATCAATCGCTGAAAAAGGTGCTCCACGAGGCCGGGCACAGCACGAATGTGGGCGACGAGGGCGGCTTTGCCCCCAGCTTAGGGGGGAACGCCAAGGCCGTCGAAGTGATTTTGACCGCCATCGAGAAGGCGGGCTACCGCCCCGGCGAGGATGTCTTCATCGCCCTGGACCCGGCTGTTAGCGAACTCTATGACGCAGAAAGTGGGCTATACAAGCTAGAGATCGAAGGGCGCAGCCTGACCAGCGCCGATCTGGCCGACCTGTGGGTTGACTGGGCTGCCCGCTTCCCCATCATTTCCATCGAAGACGGCATGGCCGAGGACGATTGGGACGGCTGGAAACTGCTCTACCAGAAGCTCGGCGACCGCATCCAGCTAGTGGGCGACGATCTGCTGGTGACGAATGTGACCCGCATCCAGCGCGCGATTGCCGAGAAAGCCTGCAACGCGCTCCTCTGCAAAGTCAACCAGATCGGGACGCTGACCGAAAGCATCGCGGCGATTGAGATGAGCCAGCGGGCCGGCTGGGCCGTGGTGGTCAGCCACCGCTCCGGCGAGACCGAAGACGCCACCATCGCCGATCTGGTGGTGGCCTTCAACACCGGGCAAATCAAGACCGGCGCGCCGGCGCGCAGCGACCGGGTGGCCAAGTACAACCAGCTTCTGCGCATAGAAGAGGAGTTGGATGTGATGGCGATCTACGCGGGGACGGATGCGTTCCCGCACTTGCGCTAAAGCGGCGATCAGCGACTGGGGAGCAGCGACAGGCGATTCGGGATCGGGCGGGATGTACCATCCTGAAGAGGGGCTTGGGTGGCCCCGGCGATTCGTCAAAGCTGGAGTTCATCCGGCGCTGTTTTGTAGCTCCGGGACTTCATCCCGGAGCGGTCACGCTATTGGCAGGAGTACAAACACTATGCGTGAGTATAGAACATTGGGCGACGGTCATCGTTTCGGCCAGTTGACCCTGTACTTGAGGAAAATCGGCGCAAAATAGCCCAATTCCCTCTGGAAACAACAGGTGCGCTCAACCAATATTCACAGTTTGGCCGAAACGATGACCGTCGCCGAACATTGGATGAGGTCACGATCGAATACTTTATCGAACATCCCGAAGAAATCGACGACTTTCTCCACGAAATCTTCGCGGACTACGCCGAGGATGGGGATTCGGCCACACTGCTCTCCTCCCTGCGTGTCATCGCCCGGGTCAAAGGGGTATCCAATCTGGCCAGCGAGATCGGAATGGCAGGTCATCGACATCTTCGACGCCGCCGGGCTGAAAAAGCCGGACATCGGAATTCCCCTTTTTTCACTGGACTCATGGATCAGCGCTTAAAGTCGCTGATCGTAATGCCTTTCAGAAACGCATTTTGCGAGAAGAAGAACAGAACCAGGCAGGGGAGAATGATAATCAACGCCGCGGCCATGTAGAGGTTCCACGAGGTCGTGCGCGAATACGTCACTGTGAAGTTGACCAGGAAGATGGTCAGGGTAAAGTTCTTCGGTGTGGACAGAATGATCAGCGGGCCGAGAAAATCGTTCCAGAAGAAGACAAAGGCAAACACGCCCACAGCGGCAAGCGCTGGCTTGGAGAGAGGCAAGAGAATGCTCCAAAAGATGCGCCAGCGCGACGCGCCATCCATAATGGCAGCCTCATCGTACTCTCTCGGGATGGTCATAAAGAACTGGCGCAGCAAAAAAATGTTCCAGGCTGACCCGAACCAATGCGGGACCATCAAAGGCCATAAAGTGTCCAACCAGTTCAGATTTTTCCAGATAATGAATTGGGGCACCATCACCACCGCAAAGGGGATCATCAATGTACCCAGAATGCCCATAAAGAGCGCGTTTTTGCCGGGGAACTCCATACGGGCAAAGGCGTAGGCCACCATCGCGCTGGAGAGAATGGTGGCCACAACACCGTTGAAGGTGATCAGAGATGTGTTGATGGCATAGATATAGACCGGGGGTGACGACTCGTAGGGCATCGTCATTGCCTGGACAAAATTCTCCCAACGAATCGGGTGTGGAATCCAGGTGGGCGGCAGCGTGATAACCTGCTCGATTGGTTTTAACGCTGTGTTCACCATCCAATAGAATGGCACCAGGAAAAGCGTGGCCAGGATCGTCAGGAGGCTATAGACAATGAGTTGGCGTAGAAACCCCGGCGCAAACCGGTTCCCCAGCAGAAACACACGCAGTTTCTGCGCGCCGTCGAGTGTATAGCCGCTACGCTGGCTGGGTTTGGTCGTCAACAGCGTATTATGTGTGGTCATGTGCGATACTCCGCTAGTGAACAGTAGCATCTACCGCTTACTGTTCATCCGTCGTAATAGACCCAGCGATTGGCCAACTTGAACTGGACGAATGTCAGTGTAAAGATCACCACAAACATAATCCACGCCATGGCGGACGCATAGCCCATATTCAGATAACTAAATGCAGTCTGGTAGAGATAGAGGCCCAGGAACAGTGTGGCGTTCTCCGGGCCGCCGCGGGTCATGACATACGGCTCGGCAAATGTCTGGATTCCGGAAATGATGCCGATGACCACATTGAAGAAGATGGCAGGCGAAAGCATGGGCAGGGTGATGCTGCGGAAATTGGTCCAATCGCCGCCACCGTCGATCTCAGCGGCTTCATATAATGTCTGTGGCATGCCCTGGAGCGCCGCCAGATAAATCACCATCGGCACCCCCACGTTCCAGAGACTCTTGACGACCAGCGCGCCCAACACTACGTCTGTATCATACAGCCACTTTCGCCCTTCGAACCCTATCAATTGTAGCACGTTGTTGATAACGCCCAGTTCGTTGTGGTACATCCACAACCACAAGACCGACCCCGCCACCCCGCTAACCACCGCAGGTAAGTAGAAAATTGTGCGCCAAAAGCCCAACGAGCGCACCTTCTGATTCAGCAGCACGGCCAGCAATAAGGCCAGAAGTTGAGCGAGCGGGACGTACAAGAGCAGGTATTTGAGGGTAACACCAATCGAGAGCAAAAACCATTGGTCGTCGCTGAACATCTTGATGTAGTTATCCAGCGCGATATAACGTGGCGGCGTGATGATCTTCCACTTAAAGAAGCTCAAGGCAAACGACGCGACGATAGGTCCACCGGTGAAGATGACGAAGCCGATAATCCAGGGTGCAATAAACGAATAGGCGATCAGGGCCTCGCGTAGACGCCGGCTTTTGGATTGGATACGGCGAGCGGTCAGGCGAGTATCTGCCTGAGCGTGAGGTGTCGTGGTCATGGCGCACTCCTTCTGCCTGGCGGGACAGCCGCTGTTTCCGGCCAGACCGCCAGGCAGTGAATTCTATCAAACGCACTCCTCTAATATCTTGTCGACTTGGGGCTTAATCTGCGGGAAGAGATCGGCAGCCTTGGCCTTGCCGTCATAGATCTGTTCGAGGGCGTCGCCGATGACCTTCAGCGCCTCTTGCTCGCTACACGGACCGGGCAGCATATAGGCATAGTCGGCCGACTGCAGAATGACATCCCAGTCAACATCGAAATCAACTTTTATTTCCCAAGGATGCGGATCGATCTGGTTGGTCGAGCGGCGGGCACCGGGGAAGCGGCCGCCGGTGGCATAATTGTAGATGCCCTGTGTGCTGCAGTTGTAGTTCACCCACATCCAGGCTTCTTGCGGGTTGAGCGAGGTGCTCGTAATCGCATTCAACCCACCGTGAGCGGGGGTGGCGCGGCGTGTCCTGCTCGGCTCCGGCACCACATTGAAGCGGATTTTGGCGTCCGCAAGGGAAGTCGAGATCCAAGAACCCATGCGTTGCATGCCGGATTTGCCGGCGCTCATCAGGTCGGCAGTAGCACCGGCACCGCCCACCCCGGCCATCTGGCTCGGCGTCGGCATCACGTCACCGGACTGCATCAGATCCGCCCAGAACTGGACTGCCTCGATCGCCGCCGTCTGATCGATGATGCAGGTCTTATAATCCGGGCTGAAGAAATCGCCGCCGTTTTGCCAGAGCTGCTTCAAAGTGAAGTAATGCCAGCCCACTGGGATCGTCTCGGATCCCCAAACCTGGTTGTCGGCATCGGTAATTGCGCGCGCCTTTTCCGCAAAATCGTCCCACGAGAAGCTGTCAGCCTTCGGGTACTCTACACCAGCCTTGTCGAAAAGATCCACATTGTAATAGGTTACGTGGGTGGCTATGACATCGTTGATGCCATAGCGTTTGCCTTCCATCACCGGATACGCATAAACCGACTCGTAGAAATCCTCGGCGTGGAAGTCCGGCTCGACATCCACAAATGGCTGCTCGTCGATGAATTGGCCGCCGCGCGCCATTTCAAACAACATGGCTTCCCAACTGCGCACCACATCGGGTAGGGTGCCGGCGGCAGCCAGCGCCGGAATCTTGGTCTCGTACTCGAGGATCTGTTCCATGGCGATCTTGATGTTGGGATGTTCTTCCTCGAATGACCTGATAGTGATCTCGGTGCCGGTCCCTGGGTCATGCCGGCCAAAGCGGATGGTGATCGGCTCCTGCGCCGGCGCCGCGCCGGCTTCTGCGTTTGATGCGGCAGGGGCCTGACCTGCCGGTGCGACGCAAGCCGCCAGCAACCCGACGCCGAGCGCCGATCCAGTCAAGCGTAAGAACGCGCGCCGGCTGACATATTGAGTTTTCATCCTTTGCCTCCTCCTGTCGAGAAATAGGTTACATCTACAGTTATCAGTGAACAGTCAATGTCATTAAGTTAAGAACGCAAACGCTAATTTGCTGCGGAGGGAGCATCCTCAGATGCGGGTCCACAGCGGT
>JACQGT010000241.1 GCA_016199425.1 Chloroflexota bacterium | reverse complement strand
CCGGGTGGGAGTTACGTACACCAAGCCGAATTTGCACTATTCTGCACGGTAGGGGCGCTGCTTGCTGCGCCCGGAGCGTATCGGGCGCAGCAAGCAGCGCCCCGACACAATGCCTGGTTCTCCGGAGCAACTCGTGTCCCACAGCGACCGCAAAGCAGATCACATCCGCATCAATCTGGAAGAAGATGTAGACTTTCACCGTCTTACCAACGGTTTTGAGCGCTATCATTTCGTCCATCAGGCTTTGCCCGAATTGGACCTGGCCGAAGTGGAGACTGCCATAACGGTTTTCGGCAAACGGCTGGCCGCGCCCATTCTGGTCAGCTCGATGACCGGTGGCACAGAGCGGGCCGGGCTGATCAACCAGCGGCTGGCCGAGGCTGCGCAGGAACGCAAACTGGCGCTGGGCGTGGGCAGCCAGCGGGCCGCGCTGGAAGACCCCGCCGCGGCTGCTTCCTTCGTCGTGCGCCGCTACGCAGCGGATGCGCTGATCTTTGCCAATCTGGGCGCGGTCCAACTCAACTATGGCTATGCGGTGGATGAATGCCGTCGGGCGGTGGAGATGGTGGAAGCCGACGCGCTGATTCTGCATCTGAACCCGTTGCAGGAGGTTTTGCAGCCGGAGGGTGACACAAACTGGAAAGGACTCCTGCCCAAAATCGGGGAGGTCTGCCAGGGGGTGGGGGTGCCGGTGATCGCCAAAGAAGTCGGGTGGGGCATCAGCCACGAGACAGCGCGTCGGCTGATCGAAGCCGGTGTCAGCGCCATCGACGTGGCCGGCGTGGGGGGCACTTCCTGGAGCGAAGTGGAGAAACACCGCGCGCCCAGCGAACGGCTGCGCCGTCTGGCCGGAGCTTTTCGGGAATGGGGCATCCCCACGGCCACATCGCTGGTGCAGGTGGTCGCCGTGCGGGACGAAGTCGCAGCGGATTTGCCTGTCTTTGCCAGCGGCGGCATCCGCAACGGCCAGGAGATTGCCAAAGCCGTGGCTCTGGGCGCTGATCTGGTCGGGCTGGCGGCCCCTTTTTTGAAGCGGGTGATGGAATCCGCTGAAGCTGTTGTGGATGAAATGGAGATTCTGGAAGCCGAATTGCGTATCGCAATGTTTGCCGCGGGCGCTGGGGATATCCATTCTCTGCGCCGGCCTGGCGTGCTTGCCCCCATAGGAGAATTGTATGTCTGAACCAGACGGCTTCGACCGTTTCGCCCGCAAGTGGCTGCCCCTTCTGGAAGCCGAAATGCGCTCTGTGCTTGCCCCTCGCGATGCAGTCGTGGCCCAGCATTACCAGATGATGCACTATCACATGGGGTGGGTGGACGAAGCCTTCCAACCCGGCGTGTTCGATACGGGCAAACGCATTCGTCCCCTGCTCTGTCTGATGGCGTGCGCAGCCGTGGGCGGCGATCCCGCAACGGCCTTGCCAGCCGCGGCTGCGGTGGAGATTCTGCACAACTTCTCGCTGATCCACGACGACATCGAAGACGGCGACGAGACCCGTCGCCACCGGCCAACAGTTTGGAAGCGTTGGGGGATGCCCCAGGCCATCAACGCCGGGGATGGGATGTTTGCCCTCGCCTTTGCCGCTTTGCTGGGCAGCAGCGCACGGGGCGTGGCTGACTCCGCTGTGTTGGCCGCTCTTGCTCGCTTTACGACCTGTTGCGTGGCTCTGACCGAAGGCCAACATCTGGACCTGCGCTTTGAGCAGCGGGAGACCGTCGCGGTGGCCGACTATCTGCGCATGATTGAAGGCAAAACCGCGTCACTGGTGGCTGCATCCCTGTCTATCGGCGCGTTGCTCGGCGGCGCGGAAGCCAAGACCGACGATGCGCTCTATCGCTTCGGTCGCCACATCGGTTTGGCTTTTCAGATTCGGGATGACATTCTGGGGATTTGGGGCGATCCGGCGCTGACGGGCAAGGCCGCGGGCAACGACATTCTGCGCCGCAAGAAGAGCCTCCCCCTGCTCTATGCGCTGGAAGAGCCGACAGTCGGACAGATGCTGACGGATCGGATGAGTAAGCCAATGAATGAGAGCGATCTGCCTGAAATTCTTGACCTATTGGCCGAAGCTAATGCCCGCTCCTTTACAGAAGAACAGGTACGATCCCTTCACCAGCAGGGGCTGGCCGCATTGACTGATGCGTTGGGTCCGTCTGCGCTTAGATCGCCGCTGGGTGTTCTGGCTGATGATCTTCTGCGGCGTCAGGCTTAGCCAGGCTAGCTGCGCTGCGCTGGAGCGTAGCGATCAGATCGTTCAGGCGCACCGGTTTGGTGACGTAATCATCCATGCCCGCTTCTTCGCATAGCTTGCGTGCTTCGTCGTGGGCGTGGGCTGTCAGCGCCACAATGCGCGGGCGGCTCTCTTCCGGCCACTCGGCCCGGATGCGTTGGGTGGCCTCCAAGCCATCCATTTCGGGCATTTGGATATCCATTAGGATCAGATCGTAGGTTCGGCGGCGCAACGCATCCAACACTTCTGTGCCATTGGCTGCCAGATCGGCTTGATAGCCCAATTTTGCCAGCAGGCGGACGGTGACTTTTTGGTTGACCAGATTGTCTTCGGCGAGCAAAATGCGCAGGGGAATCTTGTCGGCCAGTCTACCTTCGGTCTCCGCTTGCCGAGTTCGGCCATACGGTTCATCTTTCTTAGGCGAGAACAACCCAACCAGCACACGTTCCAGTTCTGCTTCTTTGAGCGGCTTGGGCAAAAGGGCGCGGATGGCTTTCGTGCGCTGAATGGTGTTTGCGTCGATGGTCCCCGGCGATGCGTGCAGGATCAAAGGGATCAGATTGTCGCCCATCCCCTGGCGCAACTTATCGATCAGTGCCAGCCCTGACATATCTTGGAGTTTCAAATCGATGAGCGCGGCATCAAATTGCGCGCCATTGGCGAGCATCTGCAGAGCAATCGCGCCCCCGCTTGCGCCTTCTGCCGTCAATCCTTTGTGTTGGGCCACAGCGATGGCCCAATCCTGGGCCGTCTGGTTGTCGTCCACCACCAACAGCCGTTTTCCGGCCAGTGTCCGTGGGGCTGGCGTAGACGAAGCATTCGCTTCTTCAGGCACAGGCAATGCAATGTCGAAGTGGAAGGTCGAGCCGATTCCGGGTTTGCTCTCCATCTGTATGCTGCCCCCCATCGCCTCACAGATGCGGCGGCTAATGGCAAGCCCCAGTCCACTGCCTCCGAATTTGCGTGTCGTAGACGCATCTACCTGGGAGAAGGATTTGAAGAGACGCTCCTGGCTTTCGGAGGCAATCCCAATGCCCGTGTCGCGCACAGCAAAACGCAGGCGAGTGAGACCGTCCTGGACGGCTTCCCTGGCTATACTGACGACAACTTCGCCACTTTGGGTAAATTTGACGGCATTGCCGATCAGATTTGTCAAAACCTGGCGCAACCGCGTGGAATCCCCTATGGCCATAGACGGCACGTCGGGCGCAAAGACGGCCACAAGTTCCAAACCCCTGCGCGCTGCTTCGCTGGCAAAGAGGTCAACCGATGTTTCTACACTCTCTCTCAGGTTGAATGGAACTGACTCTAATTCCAGTTTTCTCGATTCAATTTTGGAGAAGTCGAGAATATCGTTGATCACCGCCAACAGGTGGTCTCCGCTGGAGCGGATCGTACTGACGTAATCCAACTGTTCGTCGGATAGATTGGTATCCAGAAGCAGACTGGTCATGCCGACGACGGCGTTCATGGGCGTGCGAATCTCATGGCTCATATTGGCCAGAAACTCAGATTTGGACTGATTGGCTGCCTCGGCGGCCTCCTTGGCCCGGCGCAGTTCGTCCTCCATCGCCTTACGTTGGGTGATGTCCCGGTCAAAGCCGAGAACCAGCTCTCGACCGTTCACATTTACAAGAACTGTTGAAACATCTACCGGAAACTCTGTGCCATCGGCCCGGCGATGTTGCACTTCGAAGTGCAGCGACCCCAAGGCGCGCAACCGATCCAAGTAGCTGTCGTCCTCTTCGTTGGTCGAGCTGACCGGTGCGTTGATAATGGCGATGGGCTGACCAATCAATTGCTCTCGTGTGTAGCCATTCATCCGGCAGGCGGCGTCGTTACAGTCGATGATCCGGCTGGGCATATCCGGGTCGTAGGGGTCTAGCAGCAAAATGCCGTCGGGCGACTGCTCGAAGAGGGTGCGGAAGAGGGTTTCGTTGGCCTGCAAGGCCATTTCAATGCGTTTGCGCTCTGTAATGTCGAGGAGAAAACCGATAGATCCGGTAGACCTGCCATTTTCGCCGCGCAATTCTACCGAAACATCGGAAATCCAGCGGGTTTCACCATTTTTGGCGCGGATGCGCACCTCGTCTCGCCAACTTTTCACTGCGCCAGAGAGTACAGCCTCTCTCGCCTCCTCCAGAGAAAGACCACTCAATGGGCCAGAGAGATTGTGTTCTTCCCCGATCTCCAGCCACAGGGAGTGGTTTACCTCCTTTGGGGTGTAGCCGGTCAACTTTTCAATCTCATCACCCATAAAAGTATAGTGTCCGGTGGCGAAGTCAACTCGATAGGGCACCCCGCCCGCGACCGCAATGGCCCGGCGATAGATGCGCTCGGTTTCCAGCAGTGCATCCTGGGCCTGGATTTGCTCAGTACTATCCCGGGCCAGAATCAGTACTGCCAACGGATCGGCGATTGGCGAAATCCGCGCCTCGAAGAAACGCTGGCCTATGGGCAGGGTCAAGCTGTAGTCCAGTTTGCGCATTTCCCCGCTTGCCAGTACGCCGCGGATGGCGTCGGCCATCTGATCGGCCACGGGCGTGGGCAGAAACTCGTAGATCGAGTGGCCCAGGAGCGCATCCAGTGGAGCAACCAGCAGTTCCGGATTTTCGGCCCGGCACTCCAGATAGATGAAGTTGTGATCGATGAGGAACATCAGGTCGGGCAGGGCATTGAGCATAGCCTGCTCTCTGGCTTCTCGTTGACGGATTTCCGCCTCCGCTCTCTTGCGCTCGGAAATGTCGCGAAAGAGAAACTGCACTGCGGGCATCTCGCCGTATTGGACCGGTCCGGCGCTGATGCTTATTTCCAATATCGTTCCGTCACGGCGTATCAGCCCGCCTTCGGTGCGGACCAGCACCGCGCCGCCGAGAATGGAATCGAAGCGATTGGCTGCCTGTTCCCTTTGTTCGGGTGGGATGAGGTCCAGCACCGGTGTGCCGACAAACTCCGACGGATGGCCTCCCCCCAACATCCGGCAGCCGGTCTGGTTGATAAAGAAGATTGCGCGTCCATCCGTCACGCAGATGCCTTCGGGCGAGAGTTCGATCAGGCTGCGATAACGGTTCTCGCTCTGGCCTATCTGGCTGTTGGCGGCGGTCAACGCCTGTGTACGTTCGTCCACCTGATCTTCCAGCGAGGTGGCGCGTTCTTCCAACTGGGCAATCAGCAGCCGCTCCCGCTGCAATGTATGGTTGATTGCCCTGAATGTGAGATAAATCACGAGGAAAACGAGGATCAGGGCGAAGATGGATTCCAAGAGGGCCAGAATCGTGGGAGCACCGGTGGTTGCCGGCTGGAAAGTGAGAGCAACCAGCCCAAGAACCATCAAGAAGTAAAGCCAGGTCAGGACGCGGTTGGATTCAAGAGCGACGACGATGACTACAAAGGCGAGGATCAGTACACCCGGCGCAGAGAGGCCCTTGTACAAAGTGAGTAAAGTCTGGCCTGTCAGAAGCGTCAACAGAATTGTATGGATGCCTATGCTCCAATGATCCCGGCGGATCAATTCGTGGGCCAACAACGCCCCGGCCAACAGAAGCAGCGAAACCAGCATAGGCAGCCACGAAAGCATAGCTCTCTGCCAAAGCCAGCCCGTTGCCACACTCCCTACCAGGGCGATTCCAGTCAGATAGCGCAATCCGACCAGCGCAAGATGACGCTGGAGCGCGTAGCCCTTTTGTTCTGAACCCTGAACAGGAACGCTTGAATGATCGGACAATTCCATTGATTTTTCCGTAGATTCTATCATCAGCCAATGCTGGCTCTACTAAGTGACTGTCCGTTTTTAACTTGGCGATTTCGCGGGCACGATTCCGGGAATCGGCCACAGATTCTCTCGGCTGTCCCGTCATCATCTGGCCGATTCCCGGAATCAAACCTGCCCAATGCCGGGTTTCTCACGCCAATTTTCGCTGGCAATACCCAGTCGATTTTTCAGCGGAGTCAAAGATTCGTTGCCGGTAACTGCTCAGCCTACCAGGCCAGTGAGCGCAGATTGAGCGCCGTCCTGAGCAGTTACCGTTGCTCACTATACCATTGAATGCCGTGGAAAAGAACCGGTGAAATCGTGCATTTTTTGCCTGATATTCTGAGGATTGTCCTATTTCACCAGTGCCAGCAACTCACCCAAACCCTCAACGATCCAGTCCGGCGGCTGCGGCGAATGGACCGCATCCGCCCGGCTGCTCACACCCGTCAGCACCACAGCCGTCGCCATCCCCGCCTCCCGGCCCATACGGATATCCGTCTCCAGCCGGTCGCCCACCATCAGACAGCGGGCCGGGACAACCCCCAATTCCGCCATTGCCACCTGCACCGTCAGCGGCGACGGCTTGCCCGCCAGCAGGTCCAACTTGCGCCCGGTCAGGTGTTGCAGGGCGGCAATCGTCGCGCCCGCGTCGGGGATGGCCCCGCCGGGCATAGGACAGGTGCTGTCCGGGTTGGCAGCAAAGAAATGCGCGCCTGCCATCAACGCCTGATAGGCGGTGTTGAGTTTGCGATAGTCCAGCGTGCGGTCCAGGGCCACCACCACCGCGTCGATGCCTGTGGGGTCGATCACCTCCTGTGGGTTCTGCCTGCTCAGTTCATCCAGCACCGTCAGCCCGTAGCCGCGCAGCTCGGCGCGCAGATTCTCCTCGCCGATGACGTAGAGGCGCAGATGGGGGCTGGTCGCTGCCAGATGGCGGCCCAGGACGTAGGCCGATGTGATGACCTCCTCCTCACCGGTGGGGATGCCCAGCCGGGTCAGTTTGGCCGCGTAGACCCCCCGCGGTTCCACGGGTTTGTTGCTGACAAAGAGGGTGCGCTTGCCCCGCCCGCGCAGTTCAGCGATGGCCTCCACCGCGCCGGGCAGGGCCGCCTCGCCCAGATAGACGGTGCCGTCCAGGTCGAAGATAATCGCATCAATCGATATTTTCATGGCTGCTCTTTCGTTGGGGATGTAGAACACAGATTACAGAATTTGTAACCGCTCAGGCTACCAGTCCAGTGAGCGCAGATTGAGTAGCTGAGTCTGCGAGGCGTATCGAAATCTGGCAGGTTGAGCCTGTCGAAACCAAGCGAACGGCTCTACCCGCTTGGTTT
>JACQGT010000240.1 GCA_016199425.1 Chloroflexota bacterium | reverse complement strand
CCATTACTGATTACTGCCCTGAAAAATAGGACGCTGATGACGCTGATCTGAATTGATCTACGCTGATAAAATCTGCGCAAATCAGTTGTTTCTGCGCAAATCTGCGTCCCGCTTTTTCATCCCCCGTGGCGCAACCCGTCGCATGAGGAACTGATTACTGTTCACTTTCCCCCCCCTCCACCCGCACCGGCCCCAATTGAATCGCAAAATCCCCCGGACCCGCGCTGCTGGGCTGGCGCTCGCCCGTCTCCGGGTCGTAGAGGCCAACGGTCACAGAATACTCTCCCGGCGGCAGATCAGCCGGCAGAAGCAGGCCGTAGCGATCCACAATCCGTTCGCCGGGCTGCCAGCCGCTGGTGGGGCGCAGCCAGAGCACCGGCTGCCCGTCCCGCTGGGCCAGTTTCGTGCCGCTGGCATCCAGCAGATGGACAAAGACCCGGTAATCTTTGGTAACCGGACGCAGGCTCTCCCACTCCAGCGCCACCAGCAGCGCGCCGCCGGGGGTGACTTCCTTCGGCAGGCCGTAGCC
Source organism: Chloroflexota bacterium (assembly GCA_016199425.1). GTDB lineage: Bacteria > Chloroflexota > Anaerolineae > Caldilineales > Caldilineaceae > JACQGT01. The sequence goes on along the minus strand of JACQGT010000240.1, from coordinate 2,030 downwards.
ATTGAGCCGCACCCAGGCCGGATCGCCAAAGCGGATGCCCACCCCCCGCTCGGTCAACGGCTGTTCCTGGGCCGCGGCGTAAAGAACCAACCGCCGGTCATCGGGTGGAATTGTGCTATCGGCCAGCAGAAAGACTGTGCCGCGCAGGGTACGTTCCCAACCGGACCGCTCCGGCGGGGCAAAGTCGGGGACCACCCACAGCCGGTGATAGCGGCTTAGTAGTTCGTCCAACAGGCGGCTGTGGCTGGGGGAAAGCTCGTCCACCGGAAAGAGGCCATAGACAGGCAGCCTGCCGTGATAGATATTGGCGAATTGTTGGGTTTCCAGCGGGCGTAGATGCAGAATGGCATCTCCTGGCCGCTCACCCGCGGCAATTTGCGCAGCCGTCGCGCTGTTCTCCAGCCCGCTGGCCGGAATCTGAAAACGCACAAGCAGCACCAGCGCTACTAACGCCATTGCGATTGCATAGAGAGCCACAGGTACTCTCTCGCCCACTTCTTCCTCTGGGCGCAGAGACCGGCCCAGCAGCAGCCCGCCGCCAATCAGCGCCCCCAGAAGCAGAGCCAGCGCGAACCAGTCCGGTCCTGTGTCGCCCAGTCGCCACCAGGCAAAGACAATCGAATCGCTATTGACGAACTCCCATTGGCGCAGGAGGGGGGAATAGGGCAGGTGGGTGAAGGTCTCCGGGGCAAAGAGGGGTTTGACTGTGCGGTCCAGCCAATCCTGCACCAGGGAAAAGGGAATGAGCATCCCCAGCCATTGGACGGCCAGGGAGAGCAGCACCAAAAATGTCGCCAGAAATCGTCCCGCCCGTCCCCAGCGTTCCTCGGCGAAAATCCACTGCCAGGCGGGAGCCGAGACGAGCATCAGAAAGGGCAGCACCGGCACGAGAAAACGCGGTCCCCAACTGTAGCCGCCGTGCCACATATACCACTTGGCATAGAGCAGCCAGTAGAGCAGCGCCACCACCCCACTGCTGATCAGCAGCCAGCGTCCCCGCCGCCAAAACCAGCCAATCCCCAACGGAACCAGCAACAACACCGGGCTGTACCAGAGGATGCCCCGTCCTGGGCTGACGAGCAGACCGACCAGTCCAAAGAGCCAATCCCCGTTGAAGACTTCGCTCTCCACATAGCCGCTGTCCAGCAGATTGCCGAAACGCAGCCAGTTCCACCAGAGGGAGAGCAGCCCCGCGGCCAGGATGGGGGAGGCGAAGAGGATCCACTCGCGCAGGTGATCGGCAACAAGCGAACGGCGAACGGCGAACAGCAAACGACGAGCGGGCAGGCGTGTACCCAATCGCCAGTCGCCAGTCGCCGTTCCCTTTTCCTCCGCCAGCAGCGCGGCCAACGCCAGGCCGTAGACGGGCAGCGTCACCAGATTGATGGAGCGGGAAAGATAGGCCAGCCCCCAGGCCAGACCGGCCCAGACGAGAATGTGCTTGTGCTTTTCCTGCTGAAAGGCGAGCAGCCAATAGAGCGCAGCAAAGAGACCCCAACCGGCCAACGGATCGCTGAAGAATGTCTGGGTGTAGGGCCAGGCCAGCGTCGCCAGCCCATAGGCCAAAGCTGTGGCGATACCCGCGAAACGGCTCCAACCCAGACGCACCACCGCCAGGTAGAGCAGGCCGCCCGTCCAGGCTGTGAGTAGAGGATTGAGCAGAAGTGCAGTTTGGGTGAGTCCCACGGCGGGCCAGAGACGGGCCAGCCAGACCAGAGGCAGAGCCAGCAGCGTCATGCCCAGCCCTTTGCGGCTGTAGAGTTCCCCGTCCGGGCCAAAGCTGCCCTGTTGCAGACCCATCCAGAGAAGCTGGTTGGTGTCCACCTCGCCCCGGCGCGCGATGCTTTCGGTGGCAGCAAACATCGCCAGCCCGTCGCTGCTTTGGATCAGACCGGTGTAGGTGAGCAGATAGCAGGCAAAGAGCAGCGCGGCCACAAGAAAAGCGATCCTGCGCTCGCCCCGGGTCAGTGGATTCGGTTCGGTTTGGCTCAGCAGCGGAGTATTCATAAAAAATCGTAGGGGCGCTGCTT
>JACQGT010000239.1 GCA_016199425.1 Chloroflexota bacterium | reverse complement strand
CGCAAGACCCAGCCGGCCCGGGCCGAACTGACCCGCCGTTTTGAGGAGCGCAGCGGCGGGATTATCGATCTGGGCAGCCTGCGCGGGGCAGAACGCATCTACCCGGACCCCAACCGGGAGAACTTCCCCCTCTTCTACCCCTACCTGCCCTGGACGGTCAGCGTTATCCCCGATGTGGTGAAGGGGATTGCCCAGGCCGCCAACCGGGACGAGGCCCTGACCGGCTCCAACCGCACGATGATTGGGGTGGAGCGCAGCTTTCAGGACAAAGTGCGGGCGCGCCAGGAGGAGCTGAAAGACCGCTCCTACGATTTGAGTCCGGCTCTCAAAGAGTACGAAAGCGAGAGCGCCTTTCGTTTCGAGCAGGTGCCCCTGGCCGGGCGGGAGATACCCGTGCGCATCGAACTGGACAGTCACCTGCGCGCCCACCGCCGTGCAGGTGACTGTCTATGTCTTCAGCCCCTTCCAGCGCGCCCTGGACCCCCAGATCGGCGACGACGGGGCCATGCGCCAGCGCTCCGCCGGGCAGCCCGATGCCATCTATCTGCGCATGGCGGAGGCGCAGGGGCTGCGGGGGGAACTGGCCCTGGCCGCGGCCACCAAAGCCGTGGCCGACGAGGCTCTGGCGTCGGCCCGGGGCAATAGCGGCGAGGCAGAGGTGGCCCGCCAGATGGACCTGCCCGCCCTGCAGGAAAGTGTGGGCCGGATGCTGGGCCACTCCATGCGCGGGGCGTCATCTTCTTTCGGGGCACGCCCTACCAACTGGCCCAGGGCAACAGCCCGGGGGATGCGGTGGGAAAGCCAGGCCATCCTCTTCCGCTCGCCCCAGGCAGTGACCGCCAGCGGCGAGCAAGCGCAGATGGAAGTGACCCTGCGGGCGGTGGAGGGGGTCAGCGCGCGGCGCAGGAGTGGGAGCAGGCGGAGCGGGAGGAGAAGGTCAAAGGCAAAGAGGGGAAGGCGAAAGGGCAAGAGGTTCCGAAGGAGCAGATGGGGTTTTTGTGAGGGAAGGTACGATTCATATCTGGTTGTCTGGTCTGGCTGGATGTGCTATAGTCACAAATAGCTCCCGAGAAATCCGCTCTGGCCCCTTTTCGTTGTCAGACCCGTGTTGCTGGTTCGCCAGGTGAACCCTATGCCGAGCACGGCATGAAAGGAGCAGTGAATTGTGTTTACCCTCTTGCGCAAAAAATGGATGCAGAAAGGAAGCCGTCGGTTGATTTTCAGCGTTGTTCTGTCTATGGTTACTCTGGCGGCAGGCTGCGTCGCCCCGGCTGCTTCTGAACCAGCACCAGCAGCAGTCTCCGCCGTGGAAGAGACAAGCAATCTCGAATTCGCTTTGCCGTCGGACAGCGACCTGGAGGTGATCGGCGAAGCGCTATCGGGGGCAACCGCTGACTTTGCAGGCGCACCCCGTATTCGGGTGCCCGAGAATGCCATCGATGTTGACGGATTGATCGAACGGCTAGGGGAGGAAAATCTATTCAATTCTGAGGTGTTGACCAATCCTCGGGAGATATTTCAACTGGAGTATCCAGCCACCTATATTCTGCCCGAAAAGGCAGGTGTTATCCAGACAGTCTCTTTGCTGGCGAATCCATCGGGTCGAGATACAGATGCCGATCTGCAGAACTACGAGAGCTGGGGAGATAGGCCCTTCCTTGTCGGCGCAAAGGTGGAGTACAGCCCTGGGGCGAATCCGGCTACCTACGCCATCCTGCTGGAAAATCAGGGCGGCACCCTGATCTTCCGAGAAGTGCCTCCACGCGAGGATGGGCAAGGCAACTGGACGCTGCATCAGCTAGAGACACCCCTGGACCAGCCGCCCTTCACTTACATAGGAGAGGATCGCGTCTGTTTCTCCCAGCGTCAGTATCAAGCCTGTCTGCAACAGCATCTGGCTGTCTTCCCCAAATCGACGTGGGAATCGTACCTGGCAGATTTGGTTGCTTCTGGTCTGGTTCCCAATCCGGGGTTGATCAACCTGGAGAATACTCTGGCTGATATCGCCAATCCCGACCACCGCCAGGCATGTGAGTCCGGCCTGGCCGGTAATAACCTCGAATCCTGCGGCCAGGATTTCATCATTGCGCCACTCACGGATCATCAAGAATGGATCGCCGACAGTTTGGGCACAAAAGAAGCCACTCCTTCGAATCTGGCCGATGCCCTATTCAGCATCGCTGTCCTGGGCAGTTTCGACTTCATTCGCGGACCCGTGGTCGATGAAATCGGCAATCTAGCTGATCTACCACCCGGCCCCTATAGGCTCGATATGCTGATTCTGAATCGGCCGATTTCTGTAACAGATGGCTTTGGTCGTCAAGTAGAGGGTCAGGTAGGCCGCTTGACATCGCCTGATCGGTCAAGACACTACTACGTAGCCCTGGCTCGAGTCAATACCCTCGGCAAACAGATCTTCCCCGAAGAACCGCTGGATTCTGGCCTGGATCAACTCTTCCTGGGGTCTATCATTGACGGCATCTGTACGAAAATGGATGTGAGTGGCTACGAGCCGCCGTGTAAGCCTCCCAAGAACCGCACGCCCTGGTGCATCTATTTAGGCACGTGCCCATAAGGGGCTTATGCTGGGGCGCACTCGCCACGTTTGGTCTGTAGACAGAACCCGGCCTCGGCGAGTGCGTTCCATCCTGAATGGCTATCTACTGCTTATGAATACGCCGCCAACTTACCTTGTCGAGGCCATCACGGCTCGCGCATGTCTCCTCTTTTTGGGGCCGGATATTTCGGAATCTGCCGGCGGCTATCGAGGCGTCCCGACCAGTTGGCAACTGACCGACGAGCTTGCCCAGGCCAGCGGTTATCGCGGCCAGTATCAACCCCTGCCGCGTATGGCGCAGATCTATGCGCGTCAGTTCGGCGATCAGGCACTCGTCCGCTTTCTGATTGACCGCCTGGATCGACACAAATTTCGCCCCCTCCCCATCCACGAACTAATCGCCCGGCTCCCCTTCCGCCTGATCATCAATGCTGGCTGGGATGTGCTTTTGGAACAAGCTCTCGACAACCGGGGAGTTCGCTATGAGGTTATCTACAATGCCCAGGACATAGGCTATCTCAAGGATGAAAAGCTTACTGTTTTCCGACCCTATGGTAGCATTGAGCGTCCAGGAAGCATGATAATCACCGACGCCCAACTCGATCAGCTATTAGGCCAGGGTTCAGTTTTTTTGGGCGCGCTGGGCTACCACCTGAATACCCACACGCTACTGTTGGCCGGACACTCGCTGGACTATGACCGGGTCTTCACTCAACTCTATTATCGCAGTCGGCGCGAGCAGCAGTTCCATCGCCCACCCGTGTTCGTAGTTCAATCTACCCAGAGACCCGACGATCGCGTCTTCTGGGAAAGTCTGGACATCGAGTTTTTGTCGGTGGAGCCGGGTCAATTCTTCTACGATCTGGTTCGCCGCCTTGCGGCAACCTCTGACCAATTCGGGGATCTGCCTGCTATTGACAATCTCTCCTCGGCCAGCCGATCCACCGCCACGGATCTCCAGGAACATATCGCGTTAATGAACCGGGCCATGGCGAGTCTTGGCATTGCGGAACTGATTGAACGCACAGACGTGCCCGTTCTCAGCCGTGAACAAGTACGCAATTTGGAGGCTCTGCGCTCGGCCTACGAACGCTTGGCCGCCGGGCAAGAGACGACTCCTGAATCGGCATCCGTATGGCTGCGTCAAGGCAATTTGGAATATGCCCGGGAAAACTACAACACTGCTATCGGGTTCTATCAACGAGTCATTGCAACCGGTGAAAAGACAGCGGAGGCCTATCACAACCTGCACTTTCTTTATCTGGCCCAACACAGCGACCTGTTGAATATGGGTCAATTCACCACAGCCAAAAGCAAGTTGGAAGAGGCATGGAGTGCCTACGAGCAGGCTGTGAAATTGGATCCCACTCTGGCCGTCGTTCCGTCCCGCTATCGGTTGACCGGGCTGTTGGGTCAGGGCGGCGTAGGCATCGTCTATCGCGCCGTGGATACACAGAGTGGTGAATCTGTGGCCATCAAAATGCTCAGGCGCGCTTCCGCTCACAACGAAAAAGCCATCGCTCGCTTCGAGCGGGAAGCTGACATACTGCGTCAATTGACCAATCCCCATTTTGTGCGGGTTCTGGATGTGAGCCAGTTTGACGGTCGAGGCTACATCGTCCTTGAAGACCTGGGGGATCTTTCCATCGAACGCAGGCTGGAGGAGGGCAGACCCATTGGGCTGGCCGAGGCAGTAAAGATTGTGGGCCAGACGGGTCGGGCGCTTCAAGTTGCTCACAACCAGCAGGTCATCCATCGCGATATCAAGCCGTCCAACATCTTTTGGGTTGACAACCAGATAAAAATCATCGACTTCGGTCTTGCGACCACACTGGTTCCCGGCGAAGTTTCGATCGTAGGCCCAGCCGGTGGTAGCGTGCGTTATATGGCCCCAGAGCAGCGCTTGGGTCAGGCCGCGGACGCATCCGTAGACCAGTACGCCCTGGCCACAGTCTTTTATGAAATGATCAGCCGACGGCGGCCCGACGAAGGAGCCTACCTGCCCCTCAGCCAGTTGGTGACGGGGATCAACCCGGCGCTGGACTTGGTGGTGGATAAGGCTCGCTCCCTCTCTCCGACAGACCGCTATACCACAATTAGTGATTTTGTGGATGAGTTGGGCCGAGTAGCTGTGGTGCAACCGGCCTACGGCGATGCAGCAGGTTGGCTGAAGCTGGTTCATCAGATTCAAAAAGGATTGGGCTGGGCCTTTGAGCAGCGCTGGTATGTCACCGTGGCCGCTGCTCTGCTGGTCGGCGTCATCCTGCCGGAGGTTTCGCCATTGGCCGATTTGAAATTGGCTGCCCGTTTCGTTGGGCTATTGATTTGGGTTGGCTTACTGGCAGGCACTCTGCACCGGCTCTTTGTCAACAACCTGGCCCGCAGCCACGGAGCTGCTACCCTGGCGGCCTTCGAACCGCTCATGGGATTTCTGGTTGGCTTGGGCGCGGTGCTGACGGTTTGGATTCCTGAAATCCTACACATAACGTATCTGGACGACTCGCATATTGACTGGGCTAGTTATGCGGGTTACTGGCTGCTGTTCGGCGGTGTCGGGCTCGGTCTGACCCTCTTAGCTGTGATGTTTCTACGCACTGGACTCTCTCTGGGCAAAAGGCGTGGATGGAGTGGTCAGCAAGGCATTGTCGTGGGGTACGCGGCAATCGCCGCCCTGTTCTTGGCCTTTGGCTGGCTACTAAACCTGCTCAATACTTGATGGGGCGTCCTGCAACGTCTAATTGCAGCAAAAGCATCTCCATGGCTGCTAAACCTCATCGCGAGATGTTCCCATGCCATTAACTCCGACCCTCCCTCAATGGACCGCTCCCATGTATCCCGGCAAGACGGGCCGGGATCATCTGGGGCTGGGTAGCGTCGCCGAAAGACTCGTGATCTCCAATCTTCCCAACCTGACCCTAACTTCAGGGACAGGCACTGCCATTCAGTTGTCACTCTTTTCCTGGATGGTGGTAGCCACGCTCTGCCAAACGCCGGTCCGGATATGGCGGAGAGCCTGCCCCGTCGCCTGGCCCCGGTGGGGGTGGCCGACTTTGCCGACGGCCAGCTAGCCCACTTCGCCGGTCTCAACTTGAGCCGGGCCTGGATGTTGCAGGGCATCGCCGCCGCCCTGGCCGATGACGCCCCCCGGCGCTCAACCCTCCTGGGCCTGGCGGATGACCACGCGACGGCAGGCCTGCCCGACGCCGTGCACCCGGACTATATGGTCTCCCACTGGGCACCAACTTTCGCGCTCTATCTGCTCTCCAACCGAGGCCTCTCGACGGCTGAACGACACACATAGCCTGCACCAATGCAGGGCATCCACTTCTGGGGCCACGTTTCCAGCCTGGACCCGCTCCACTGGCGACACCACCCGCCCTCCCTCTACTACACAACCCGCACCCCGGCTTGAAAGACCGCCGCCACCCGGCTGACCGCGGCGATATCCCGCGTGGGATCGCCGTCAAAGGCCACCAGGTCGGCCACTTTGCCCGGCTGGATGACGCCCAGTTCATCGGCCATTCCAATGGCCTGAGCAGAAATACGCGTGGCGGAAAGCAGGGCCTGGGCCGGGGTAAAGCCCACCCGCACCAGTAGTTGCAGGTCATAGTCCAGATGGCCGAAGGCCAAACTGCCCACCCCGGAATCGGTGCCGGGCACGACGCGCTCCCACACGTCATACTCCAACAGACGGCGCATAATCTCCAGCCGTCTCTCTGCGTCCTGCTCCATCTTGCGCAGGCTCTCCTCCTCCTGGGGCAAGATGATCCCCTGACCGCGTTTGGCGTGTAACGCCACCATGCGCGGATAGTTGGTCCATGCCTGTAACGTGGGGCTGATCCAAATTCCGGCCTCGGCCATCATCTCCGCCAACTTGGGGTCAAAGCGCATCTGGTTGTCCGGGTCGAGAAATTCGGCGTGTTCCATCAGGTCGATGCCCGCCTCCACCGCCCGCAGCATGGACTCTTTGGCCCGGCAGTGGGCCGCGGTCAGTCGATGGAAGTGGTGGGCTTCGTGTACCGCCGCGTGAAGTTCTTCTGTGGAATAGCTGGCCCGTCCCGGAATCGTCCCGGCTGTGCCCCCGCCCGAGGCCATGATTTTGATGTAGTCCGCGCCTTCGTGGACCAGGCGGCGCACGGATCGGCGCATCTCCGCCTCGCCATCGGCAATCTCGTTGCACATATGGAAGTGGCCTCCCGTGCAGGTGATGGGTCGCCCGCTGACCAGCATCCGAGGGCCAGCAATGTACCCCCGCTGCACCCCCTGCTTCAGCACAAAACCGACCCGGTTGCGCGCCCCGTGTTCGCGGATGGTGGTGATACCGGCCTGGAGATGGCGGCGCAGGTTCATGGCCCCGGTCAGGGCCATCATCTCGTCGCTCTCCGCAAACATCTCGTGGTAGGGCCGTCCATCCCCGGCCAGGCTGAGATGGGTGTGGCCATCGATGAGACCGGGGGCCAGACAGACATCCCCCAGGTCGAAAAGAGGTGTGTCCGGAGCGGTCTGCTGCTGAAGCTCGTCGAGCGGTCCTACCTGCGCGATGCGGCCATCGGCGACCAGCACCGCCTGGCCCGACTGGACGCTTCCAGTCACACCGTCGAAGAGCAGGCGACTCTGGATGAGCAGACTTTGGGCTGGAGAGTGGGTCATGGGATTCTCCTTCGTTTGTCATTCGTGGGCAGAATAGTCCGGCACATGGCAGTTGGCGCAGCCGACGAATGGGGCTTCAGTTTTGCCTTCCGATGCATCACCCACGCCCTCTCTCACCACTCGCTATGTTTGTAGCGTTTGGCCCAGCCGCCTGTGGACGAGCGCATTTCGTCGGCTGCAATGAAGATAAGCCAGCGGGGTTCCTGCATCGTCTTCTCCAGATAGGCCAGCCCCTCTGCGCCCCGGTAGCGCAGGACCATCTCCCGCGCGATCTCCACCCAGCGGCCACCCACGTTGGGTTCTTCCACCACCTGGACACGCCCTTGCACCAGCACCCGCCGTCCATCTTCGGCGTCGATACAGAGCGAGACCCGGGGGCCAGCCTGCAAATAGGCGGCCCAGGCAGAGCGGGCGCGGGGCACGACATAGAAGCCCCCATCCGCGTAGGTAAACCAGCAAGGGACAACGTAGGGGTGACCGGTTGGGTCCACACAGGCCAGGCGGCAAAGTACATCCGTAGCCAGGAACTCGTCGATTTGGGTTGGGGTCATGGCAGGCATTGGGTTCCCTCCTGTTGTGAAAGGGCAGACACAAAGATAACAACCTTTTCCGTCTGGCGTGTTCGTGGGATACTCTAGGGTGTACTTCAAGTTGGGGGCGAAAGCTGCTGATTCCGGGAATCGACCACACGAT
>JACQGT010000245.1 GCA_016199425.1 Chloroflexota bacterium | reverse complement strand
GTGGGGGAGGGCCGGGGTGGGGGTTCTCCCTTCCCTGAGAAGGGGGAGGGCCGGGGTGGGGGTTCTCCCTCCCCAGAGACGGGGGAGGGCCGGGGAGGGGGTTTCCACTCAGTCAGTTTGTGCGCCAACCCCCGGCGGGATTTCGTGCGTCTCTCCTTCAAAGTAGACCACTGCGCCACACCGGATGCGCTCTTCGCAGCCTGCCGGGGGTATGTGGAGCGGGAGGCCAGGGATCGGGCTGCCAAGCGCCACAACCCGCCCGCGCCGGTGGTGGAATTGCGTCTCTCCGGCGTCTTGCCCTTCGACCGGGCCGGACTGGAACTGCAACGCTACGAGGATCTGCTCAACGAAAGTTTCTCGCCCTTGCTTGCTTTTGTGAAGAACGCCACCCAGCCCACGGAGTTTGCCGTGGCTGCCGATGCCCAGCTCAATCGCCGGGAACTGGAGCAGCAGATCATCGCCGACCTTCTGGGCCGGGACGCCCGTTTCGCCGCCCAGCGGGAGGGCTGGACCCGCCTCGCCCTCTCCCTCAAACAAATGGCCCTCACCGGCGCGACGCCCGAAGCCATCCTGGACGAACTAAGCAACGCGCCTCAGACAATCAAACAAACGGACACGGATTGACACGGATGGCACAGATTCACACGGATTTCTGTCTTATCCGTGCAAATCCGTTAATCCGTGCAAATCTGTGTTCTTCTGTTTCTTTTTGCGAGACAAAACTATGCATATTCATTCGCTGACCCTGGAAAACGTCAAAAGCTATGCCGATGGGACGATCACCTTTGCCCAGGGCACAAACGCGATTGTGGGCCACAACGGCGCGGGCAAGAGCACAATTCTGGAAGCCATCGGCTTTGCCCTCTTCGACCACATCGGCTACAACCAGGCCGACTTTGTGCGGGAAGGGGCCAAAAGCGCAACAGTCACCGTCAACTTCGTCAGCGCTCTGGACGAGCGAGAGTACCAGGCCATCCGCCGCTGCGGGAGCAGCAGCAGCCACGTCATCTTTGACCCAGCCCTGAATCAGAAGATCTGTGAAGGCAAAGCGGATGTGCTCATCTTTCTACGCCAACATCTGGGCGCGGAGCCGACCGCCAACCTGGGCGATCTCTTCACCAATGCGGTGGGCGTGCCCCAGGGGACCCTCACGGCGGCTTTTCTTGGCACACCCTCGGCTCGCAAAGGCATCTTCGATCCCCTTCTGCGCGTGGAGGAGTATCGCAAAGCCTACGAGAATCTGCGTGAACCGGGGCGGCTGCTCACCCAACGCCAGAGCAGCCTGGACGTGACCATCAGTGGGCTGGAGGGCCGTTTGGAACGACTGCCCCAGTTGGAAGCCCAGGCCGACCGGCTGGCCCAGGAGATTGCAGCGGGGCAGTCCGAACTGGCCCGGACGACCGCACAGTTGGCCGCGGTCCAGGAGCGCCGGGCCGGGATGGAAGCGCAGCGCACCGCCATCGCCGCCCTGCGCGCTGCTGTGCAGCAGGCCCGGCAGCAGGTGGAGATCAACCAGCGCCAGGCCGAGAGCGCCCGCCGCCGATTGGCCGAAGCCGAGCAGGCCCAGGCCGCGGTGGAGCGCAGCCGTCCCGGCCATTTGGCCTATCAGGCGGCCCTGGACGAAAAGGAGGAGTTGGACGCCCAGAGCCGCAGCCGCCAGAAGCTGCGGGATCAGTTGGCCGCGTTGGACAAACAGCTTTCTCTGGCCCAGGCCGAATTGACCCGCCAGCAGAGCGCGCTGGGTGAAATTGTACAGGCCGAGGCGACCGCGGCCGGGCTGGCCGATGCGGCGGCGGAGCAGGAACGGTTGGAAGATGCCCTGCGTCAGGCCGAACAGCAGGCCGCGCGTCTGACCGATGCCCAACGCCAGCACGCCCAGGCCCAGACCGACTGTGCCCAGGCTGAGACCCAGGCCGCTCAGTTGGCAGAGAAGTCAGCCCAGGCCCAAACAGTAGAAAAGGCGCTGGCCGTGACCGAAAGGGATGTCACCAACCGGCAAACTGAGTTAGCCGCTCAGCAGACGCAACTGGCCCGCCAGCAGGCCGAAGGCGACAGCCTGCGCCAGCAGATCGCCGCGCTGCAACAGGCCGACGGCGCGCTCTGTCCGGTCTGTGAAGAACCCCTGACCGACGAACACCGCACTGACCTGTTGGCCCGCAACAACCAGCGGTTGAACGAATTGGAAGATGCGCGCAAGGCTGTGCAGAATGCCATCGCCGCCGCCGAACAGTCTCTGCGCCAGGCCCAGGCCGAGGTGAAGAACCAGCAGGCCGCGTTGCGCCGTCTGCCCCGGGCCGACGAGTTGCGCGCCGCGGAGGAGCGGCTGGCCGCAGTCCGCAACTCCCTGTCCGACGCTGAAAAATTGCAAAGTGAACTCTCCTCTGCTCCCGGCCAGGCCGAAGCTGTGCGCGCCCAACTGGCTGCCCTGGGCAATCCCCGCCAGCAGGGGGATTTTGCGGCCCAAATCGCAGCTCGCCGCCCCCAGGTGGAGACGGCCCTGGCCCGACAACAGAAAATCCTGGCCGAGAGCGAGGCCGGCGCGGCCGCTGTGCAAAGCCAACTGACCGGCTTTGCCGGGCTGGACGAAGCCCAAAACCGGGTCGCCGAGGCTATCGCCCACAACCGGGAAGCGGACGATCTCTACCGGCGCAACGAGCAGAGTGCGGCGGGGCTGCTTGGCCGTCAAAGGGAAGCCGCCGACGGGGAGACGCTGTTGGCCGCGGCCCAGGAACGTCTGGCCAAATCGACCCAGGGATTGGCCGCCCAGGAAGCTGGGTTTGACGAAGCGGTCTACCGGGAAGTGGCCGGGGAGGAGCAGAGTCTGCGCAATCGCCAGGGCAGCCTGGAGGGGCAACTGGCCGAACGGGAGCGACAGCGGGGCGAGATTAGCCAGGAGGTGGCCGAGTTGGTCCGCCACCAGGAGGAACTGGACGCAGCCCTGGCCGCCCGGACGCGTTTGCAGGAGCAGGCGGAGCTGCTAGAAACCCTGCGCCGCATTCTGCGCGAGGCGGGACCCTACGTAACGAAGGCGCTGGTCCAGCAGATCAGCTACGGCGCGGGCCAATTGTTCAGCGAGATTATGCAGGATCACAGCCGTCATCTGCGCTGGGACGAGGAGTATGGCATTGTGCTGGAGGTGGACGGGCGGGATCGCCAGTTTGCCCAGCTCTCCGGCGGCGAACAGATGGCCGCGGCCCTCTCTGTGCGTCTGGCCCTGCTGCGGGAGATGAGCGACATTCAAGTGGCCTTCTTCGACGAGCCGACCAGCAATCTGGACGAAGCCCGGCGGGAGAGCCTGGCCCGGCAGATTTTGAGCATCGAAGGCTTCCACCAGTTATTCGTCATCAGCCACGACGATACCTTCGAACAGGCCACGGAGAATCTGGTGCGTGTGCAGAAGGTGAATGGGGTGAGTGTGGTGAACAGTCGTGTACCGTTGGCTTTGACGTGATTTACCCGGGGGCCTACGGCGCGTCGTTGTCCAGCACCACCCGTGTCGGCTCCCTCCCGGCCTCCAAGCGCCGGTACATCTCGAACCAGTCGGGCAGGTCCTGCATTTGGGCTCTGGCTCTGGCCCGCTCCTCTGCCCGCCGCCATTCCACCACCCGCCGGTTGATCTCTTCTTTGACGGCTCGGGGATTGGGCACGTGATCAAAGGTGAAGGCGCCCTGGCTGGCCGCAGTCTGCACAACCACATTGCCGTAGTTGAGAATCATCTCCAGGGGCGACGATATCTCCAGACGGATGTCCTGGATTTCTCTCAATTGGGCCTCTTTGCGCTCTTCGGCCAAAAAGAGCGGCAACTTTTCGATATCGATGATTCTGTCGTTGGTCAGCTCGTAGGTGTCGTTCCACCAGTCGGCGGTGATCCAGGCAATGACAACGAGCAGAACCAGCACCACAAACCCCAAAATCAGCTCCAGACTGAGTATCGTCTGGGCCACAAACAGGTCTGCCCGCTGGTAGAAGTCGAAGACAAAGCCTCCGCCTGCCATGAGGACCAGAAGCCCCAGGGCTATGATTACCAGAGGCACCACCTGGCGCGCCAGCACAAACCAGTGCTTGTGCCAGACAATCCGTTCAGTGGTTGACCATTCAATCTGATTGTCGACGGAGAGATATTGACGGAAACGCCGCCACCAGGAGAGGGTCGGGTCGTCGGTGCTCGTGCGCCGTGGACCGCCGGTGAGCACCCGGCTGGGCAGGTCCACGGCCAGCCCCAGCCGCTTTTCCAGCGCATTCTGAATCTCCAGACGACCCTCGGCCCGATAGCGGGCCTTGCGCTCCGTCATCAAACGGAAAATGGATGCTTGCAGACCGGCCGGTTTGGGCACAAAGTCGAAGTCGATTGAGCCTGTTGCCCCCGCCGTGAAGACCGAAACGAGGCCATAGCCGAAGAACTTGCCCCAGAACGACGTGCTGACATCTACATTCTGCACCTGTTCCAACAAGGCTTCCCGGCGCATTTCGCTGGTCAGGATCACCTTCTCCTGCTGGATCACGCGCTGGTTGGTCACGATGAAATAGTCGTTCAAATGATCCAACACCCCCCAGGCCATCGCCAGGGATGAAGGCAGACCGGCGAGCCAAATCCCCCACCAGACCGAGTGATCGGCCAGATTCAGCGCAACGATCACAACCAGCGTAATGGCCCAGCCGATCAGACTCAGTTGCAGTTTTTGCAGCAAGGAAAGCCAGTGGCGGCGGGTCAGGGAGATCATCTGCTCGCCGGGGGCAAGCCAACTGTACTGCTCCGCAGTCCCCGCAACAGTGAGTTCGTCGGGCAGGCGGATGTTCAGCTTGTCGGGAATGGAGGCGTCTTTCTCTTCGTCCACATAGGCTTGGAAATCCCGCCAGTGGAAGCGCAGCCAGAGACTGCTCGGCTCAGATTCGATGGTTGAGTTGACACTGCGTGTGGCGATCAGCGCTGGTTCGCCGAAGTAGACCAGACCGTCCACAGGCACAGGGGGCAGGGGACCGCTGTTGTCCAGGGCGCTGAGGACAGCTCGGCTTCCTTCCAGCAGCACCCACATACTGTCGCCGATGTCCCCCTGCTGCATAATCAAATGGTGTTGGGGGATGTGCTGGAAGGTGCAGTAGCCGGCCAGATTGCGTTTTTGCGGCTCATCAAGTTTCTCAAAGACGGCGATTTTCTTGATTGTTTCCAGACATTTTTCTTGAATCGCCGAGTTGGCCACATGGGGATAACGGCGCGCCAAGCACCGGATGCTCTCCCAGGGCAGGCTGAAGAGAGTTGTCGTAGCTGTGGCTCTGGCCCAATGTCCATATTCATGGGGGCTGTTGGGATTCGCTCCCCCAATCGAACCAGGAAATCCGAAAGCGTTGCCCGTGCCTAATTTACTCCGCTCATCCGCCCGCCGGGGGTGGACCAACTCCACCTGGCCCCGCTCGACGAGATAGAGTCGATCTGCGGGTTGGTCGTGGGTGTAAATAGCCACCCCTTTTTCCAAAGACGTTTTCGTCACCTCTTCGGCCAGATAGCTGAGGGAAACCAGGCCAACCCGGGCGAAGAGGGGCATCGTGCGCAGCCGGTTGATAGTGGCCTGGGGCGTCAGGTTGCCGCGCAGGGAAGGATAGCGATAGATGAGCCGCTCGAAGGCAGCCGTGGGGAAGGCCAATAGAGTCACATCGTCCAGCGCGGTCGCGGTAGATGTGTGGGGCAGATTGTAGGTCAGGGCGAAGCGGCCAACCAGATAGCCCGGCCCCACCGTGCGCTCCATCACCTGCACCGGTGCGCCGGCAGGGTTGCCCTGCGTGACAGCGCCTGGTCGCCAACGCTCCAACCGCACCGAGCCGCTGTGAATGTAATAGACGGAATCGCACGCGTCGTCCTGGCGAGTGATGACCTGCCCCGGGCTGTAGTCCACGCGCCGGGTCTCATTGACCACCAGATCGACCACTTCGTTGGGTGGTATGTTTTTCCAGAAGGGCATATCCGCGATGAGGTTACGCACCTGCATCGATTGCGCGGTAGCCACGCCAATCCGGTTGATGGTCATCACAGATGCTCCTTCACGGCCTGGGCCGCCCGTCTGTTCATCCCCGGCACAGCCTGCAACTCTTCCAGCGTTGCGGCGCGGATGCGCTCCACATCCCCGCTGAAGAATTGGAGCAGTGCCTTGCGCCGGGTGGGGCCGATGCCGGGCACGTCATCCAGCGCGCTGTGAGTCTGGCTCTTGCCGCGCAGAGTGCGGTGATAGGTGATGGCGAAGCGGTGGGCTTCGTCTCGGATGCGCTGGACCAGATAGAGCGCCTGGCTGCCCCGTTTGAGCCAGATGGGGTCGCTGCGCCGGGGCAGAAAGACCTCCTCCTCCCGTTTCGCCAGCCCCACCAGAGGAACCCGATCCAGTAGATCGAACTCCTCCAGCACCTCCACGGCCACACTCAATTGCCCTTTGCCGCCGTCCACAATCACCAGATCGGGCAGAATGCGCCACTGGTCGTCGCTCGTGCGCGCCTTGTCGCCGGGGTGCCCTCTGGGCCCCGTCTCCTTCTCCTCCACGGCCCGGCGGAAGCGCCTGCGCAGCATCTCGCGCATACTGGCAAAGTCGTCCGGCTCGCCCTGGCTGCCCTTGCCCCGGATTTTGAAGCGTTTGTAGGCCGACTTCAGGGGCGCGCCTTTGGCAAAGACGACCATCGAACCGACGGTATTTGTGCCGTGCAGGGTGCTGATGTCGAAACATTCGATGCGGGCAGGGGCCTGGATCAGGTGCAGGCTCTCCTGCAACTCGGCGATGGATTGGGTCTGGCGGTTGGTGTCCACGGCCCACTGGGCCTGCTGCACGCGCAGATGCTCGGCCGCGTTGCGCTCGGCCAGATCGATGAGGTTGCGCTTCTTGCCGCGCCGGGGCATACGCAGTTCAAAGCGCCCGCCCCGTTTCTGGCGCAGCCAGGCTTCCAGCAATTTGTGGTCGCCGGGCAGAAATTGCACGAGGAGGCGGGGCGGGATGGTGGCCGCGCTGTCGTAGTAGCGCTGGATGAATGTGCCGATGAGCGCGCCCAGCGTCTCGTCGTTGGATTCGGCCACAGACGCGCCTTCCAACACAAAATTCTCTTTGCCGGTCAGCCGCCCTTTGCGCACAAAGAGCACCTGGACAACCGTATCCGCACTCTTCACGTCCTGGGCAATGGAGACCACGTCCTCGTCTTCCTGAGAGACGCCCACCACCTGCTGCTGGGCCACAATGCGCTGGGCCGCTTTGATGCGGTCCCGATAGATGGCAGCCAGCTCGAAGTTGAACAGCTCGGCCGCGTTCTGCATCTGCTTTTCCAGCCGGGCCAGGGCGCCGTCGGTCTCGCCCTCCATAAAGTCCATAAACTGTTGGATGCCGTCCCGGTATTCGGCCCGATTCTGCGCGCCGATGCACGGCCCGCCGCACAATTTCATGTCGTAGTAGAGGCAGGGCCGCGCGTCCTGGCCGTCGATGGTGCGCTCGCAGTCCAAATAGGGGAAGACCCGGCGCAGCCCTTCCAGCGTCTGGTAGACCGCGCGGGCGCCGGTGAAGGGGCCGTAGTAGCGGGCGCCGTCGTCGATCATTTGGCGCACCAATTCCACTTTGGGAAAGTCGTTCTGCCAGTTGACTTTGATGTAGGGATACTGCTTGTCGTCCTTCAGGAGTACATTGTAGCGGGGCTGGTGGCGCTTGATCAGGTCGTTCTCCAGAATCAGCGCTTCCATCTCCGTGCGCGTCACCCACCAGGTGATCTCCCGCACTTTGTCCACCATCTCCTGGATGCGGGGCACGTGGACGGCCGAGGGCTGAAAGTAGCTGCGCACCCGCTGGCGCAGCACCAGCGCCTTGCCCACGTAGAGGATGCGGTCGTTCTCGTCGCGCATCTGGTAGCAGCCCGGCTGATCAGGCAGTTCGTCCAGCTTCTGTTGCACGCGTGCGGGGAGTTCGAGTTTCATAGCCGGGATTCTACCACGACTCGCACATCTGTTCAATCTCAGTAGTCCGAAGTCACCGGTCCAAAGTCCTGAGTCAGGCTTGGCGGATGGGGAATTCCTCTTTTGTTGACGCCGACCACTGCGGGTAGTAAAATGTCTTGGTAGATTGTAGTACTCTTACTTTTCTTCGTGTCTTTGTGGTTGGCTTGTCCAGGTCAAAGAGAGTCATGCATCACGAGATTCATACGGTCAGTGAATTCAAGATTATCGCTCCGTTTACCCTGCGCATCCGTTTTGACGACGGCCACGTACAGGTGATCGACTTCTGGCCGATCTTGCGGGGGGAGATGTTTGGCCCTTTGCGTGATCTGGACCTTTTCAATGGCGTTACCCTCGACGAGGAAGCCAGTACGCTTGTCTGGCCCAATGGCGCTGACTTCGATCCGGCCACTTTGCACGATTGGGACAGAGTGGGGGCAGCGATGATTCGCATGGCCCAAACCTGGCAGGAATCCCCTGCGTCAGATCGATGGGTCGAAGCAGTTGCTGTAAGATAGGGTATAATAGATCTGGGAGATCGAAACCAGCGCGACCAATGCCTGAATCAGTGTCTACTGCTTTTCTTTGGGTCTTGGTGGTTGGCTGAACTGAGTACTCTTCAATGTTGATGGTAACGCGCAAAATCTCCATCCCCCTGCACGAAATCGAACTGGACGCGGTGCGTTCTCAGGGCGCGGGCGGGCAGAATGTCAATAAGACGGCCACAGCCGTGCAACTGCGCTTCAACATCGCCGCCTCCTCCCTGCCGGAAGAGGTGAAGGAGCGGCTGCTCGATCTGCGCGACCAGCGCATCACCGCGGAGGGGGTGATCGTTGTGCGCGCTCAGGAGCACCGCAGCCAGGAGCGCAACCGGCAGACCGCCCTCTCCCGCCTGGCTGAACTGGTGCGCAGCGTCGCCATCCCCCGCCGGGCGCGCGTGGCTACTCGTCCCACGCTTGGCTCCCAACAGCGCCGACTGGACTATAAGAAGCAACGGGGCGCGGTCAAAGCGTCCCGGCGCGGCGCAAGCGGATGGGATGGGTCGTGAGTTCGCTGTGCGGATGGGTGCGGTGGTACAATGATAGAAACCTATCATTTTTTGTGAAACGAGACTCTTTTGGAAACCGATTCCTCAACAACCGAAGAAACCCTGAGCACACTGTCCGACGTGACCATCGAAACCCTATCCACCAGCCTGCGCGACGCTGTGGGCCGGGCCGGATGGACAACACTGATGCCCGTCCAGGCGCGGGCCATCCCCCACCTGCTGGCAAAACGCAATGTGATGGTGCAGGCGCGCACGGGCAGCGGCAAGACCGCTGCCTATCTCCTGCCCATGCTGGAACGGCTCAACCCCCAGCGCAAGGAGTGCCAGGCGCTGATCCTCGCTCCCACTCGCGAGCTGGCCCGCCAGGTCAGCACAGAAGCCGAAATGCTCTTTGCCAGGACTGGTCTGCGCACGGTGGCGGTCTATGGCGGTGTGGGCTATGGCCCGCAAACCGAGGCGCTGGAAGGGGGCGCCCAGGTGGTGGTGGGTACGCCGGGCCGGGTATTGGACCATCTACTGCGGCGCACTTTCAACCTGAATAAATTGGAGATGCTCGTCTTTGACGAGGCCGACCGCATGCTTTCTATGGGCTTCTACCAGGACATGCGCCAGGTGCAGCGTTATCTGCCCAGCCGCAACCTGCATACAGTAATGCTCTCCGCCACCTTCCCCGCCTACGTCCTGCGTACAGCCCAGGAATTTATGCAGAACCCGGAATTCCTGAGTCTGAGCCAGGATCACGTCCACGTGACGGACACCGCGCACAGCTACTACATCGTCCCTGGCGTGGGGCGCGACCGTTCGCTGGTGCGGCTGATCGAAGTGGAGAACCCAGCCTCGGCCATCATTTTTTGCAACACCAAAGCCCATGTCAATTATGTGACGATTGTGCTTCAGCGTTTCGGCTATGACGCGGACGAACTGAGCGCGGACCTGAACCAGAAGGATCGGGAGCGGGTGTTGGGCCGGGTGCGGGAAGGCAAACTGCGCTTTCTGGTGGCGACGGACGTGGCGGCTCGGGGGCTGGACATCCCGGAGCTTTCCCACGTCTTCCAGTACGAGCCGCCGGAAGACGCCGAGAGCTACATCCACCGGGCCGGGCGCACGGGGCGGGCCGGCGCGTCGGGCACAGCTATCACCCTGGCCAATGTACTGGAACGGTCTCAGGTCGAGCGCATCAGCAAGCGCTACGCCATCGACATCGAAGAACGCACGTTGCCCACGGAAGAAGAGGTGGCCGAGGTGGTGGCGGAGCGGCTGACTTCCCTGTTGGAAGCCCGTCTGCGCGAGCGGGACAAATTGCAGACCGAGCGCAGCCGTCGCTTTGCACCCCTGGCCCGCGCCCTGGCCGAGCACGCCGAGGAGTCGGCGCTGATTACAATGCTCTTGGACGACACCTACCAGCAGATGCTGCACGCTCCGCTGATGGACCCGGCGGAGGCTGTCAAGAGCGAAAAACCCGTGAGATCGTCGAACCGGGAGGGCGGCGAGCGCAGCCGCGCCCCGCGCAGCAGTCGGCCCAGAAGACGCTAGGCAGTGGAAGAAGTTCGATTTTTGGCACTATTCGAACTTCTGGTGACGAAGATTTGTTCCCTCCCTCTCCACCGCAAAATTGCTCGTTGACAGAAGTTTGGAATCGATAGTAAACTTAGGTCAGGAGGTATGAACAATGCCATCGATACAACTCTTCGTTGATGAGCCGACCCGACGTCGGCTGGAAGAAAGCGCATCTCGTCGTCGTCAAGATGTGCAAAGTTATTGTCTTTCCGTTCTGCAACACCAGATGTTGGAAGATTCTTTGTCCCCGTATGGTTCATTGGATGGACCGTTTCCCCGCCCGCTGGATGACGATCATTTAGCGCAGATGCGGATGTCTCGCCAGAAAATTCTTACCCAGTCCGGCGGCGCGCATTTGTCCCTGGAGATTCTCGAATTGGTGCGTGCGGAGCGTGATGAAGAACTCCTCGTTAGTCTGTATTGATGCCAATCTGCTGATTCTGGCCCTGCTGCCTTTCCCCCTCAGCGAGCGTGCCGACGCGCTGTTGGAAGAGTGCCGTCGTCATAAAACAGCCCTGGTCGCGCCCGCTCTCTTTGCCTTCGAGGTCGCTTCGACCCTGCATCGCCTGCGTCTGCTCGGCCAGATCACACCGGCTGCCGAAGAGACGGCCTTCAAGCACTTTATGGCGATTCAGGTCCATTTGTCCAGCCACCCCCGCATCTTCCCCCTGGCGCGCCAACTGGCCCTGCGCTTTCATCAATCCCGCGTCCATCAAATGTCCTACGTGGCCCTGGCCGAACTGCACGGCTGTGACCTGTGGACCGCGGATAGCCGCCTGGCGGAAACGGTGCGTATCGAATTGCCCTGGGTGCGTTGGATTGGCGATTTCGTCGCGTTGGATGCGTTCGATGCTGACCGTTAGTCGTCTGGCCAAGTCTTATGGCCGTTTGCAGGCGGTGCAGGACGTTACCCTTCAGGTTGCGCCAGGGCAGATTGTGGGGTTGATCGGTCCCAACGGCAGCGGCAAATCCACGCTACTCAACTGCATCGCGGGAACTATCAGTCCGGACGCGGGCCGCATCAACTTTGACGGCCACGACATTACCGGCGCGCCGTCGGATGTGGTCTTTCGCCGGGGCATCGCCCGCAGCCACCAGGACCCCGCCCTTTTTCAACGCATGTCGGTTCTCGACAATACCCTGCTGCCAGCGCGCAAGCAGGCGGGGGAACGGGCGCGGCGTGCGCCTTTTCACCGGCTGTGGCGGGCGCAGGAGACGACGTTGGCCGGGCGCGCCGTCGGCATTTTGCACCGTCTGCGTCTGCGCGATCACTACGCTACCCGGGCCTCGGACCTCTCCGGCGGCCAGATGAAGCTGCTGGAGTTGGGCCGCAGTCTGGCCGGGGAGCCAAAGCTGATGCTGCTGGACGAACCCACCGCAGGTGTCGCGCCCAATCTGGCTTACGAAATTTTCGAGCAGATCGCAGCCCTGCGCAACGAAGGGCTGACCTTTCTGATCGTCGAGCATCGGCTGGAGATTCTTTTCGATTTTGTCGATCACCTCTTTGTCATGCACCTGGGCAGCGTCCTGGCCCAGGGTTCTCCGGCCGAGATTGTGGCCAATCCCCAAGTGAAAGAAGTCTACTTCGGCGCATAGCCTTTCCGCATCAGATACCGTAGGGGCGCTGCTT
>JACQGT010000238.1 GCA_016199425.1 Chloroflexota bacterium | reverse complement strand
CCGTCGCCCACCACCACCAGTTTCGCCTGGGGCAGGTGGCGAAAAGCTGCCACCGCCAGATCGATGCGTTTGTAGGGAATCAGCCGGCTGACGATCAAATAGTAATCGCCGACTGAAACCGACGGGTCCGGCGTGTAACGCTGCGTGTCCACCGGCGGGTGGATGACGACGCTCTCCCGCCCGTAGATGGCCCGGATGCGCTCCTGCACAGCCGTGCTGATGGCAACGAAGTGGTCCACGCGCTGGGCTGCGGCCCAATCCCAGCGGCGCAGCAGAAGCAACGCCGGTTGCAGCGCCGCATTGACAATTCCACCGATCTGCTCCCGCTCCCGGTACTGTTCGTAGAGCCAGAGGAAACGGGTGGGCGTCAGACAATAGCAGACGTGGACCGCTTTGCGGCTGCCCTTCTGCGTGCATACCCCGTGGCAGAAGCCGCTTTTGTTGCTCAACACCAGATCGTAGTCGCTCAAGTCTGTGCGGGCAAAGGCCAGGGGGTAGACGGGCAACCAGGCCTGGTGATGGTCGCTGTAACCGGGCAGCCGCTGCATAAAACTGGTGCGGATGTCCCAGCGACGATAGGCGGCGGGCATTTTGGCCGGGTCGTACATACTGGTGTAGACCGGCGCGCCGGGGAAAAGATCGACCAGTTCCTCCAGCACATTTTCCGCGCCGCCCATCTGGTTCAGCCAGTCGTGTACCAGCGCCAGGCGCACCCCGTCCAGTGCTGTCGCCATCAGGCCCCGTTCCGTGCCTGCAAGAGCGTCAGTTCCTCGGCGATGAAGTGGTCCACCATTGCCCGGAAAAGGCTTTCCACCAATTGCGGCGAGAGGAAATGTTCTTCTGCCCACTCTCTGCGGATGGCCAGCATCTGGCGCTGGCGCTCGTAGGCGTGTATGTCGTCCGCGCTGCGTTTGAACTGCATCACCGCATGGACATAGCCCCGGCGCTGGGCAATGGCTTCGATGATAGCCCGATCGATACGGTCAATTTCGGACCGCACCTCCTCGATTGTCCTACACTCGGCTGGCGTCTTCATCGGCAATCCTCAAAGAGAGGGAGACGGATTTACACGGATCGGTAGGATTTTCACGGTCAGACCTGTGAAATCGTACAAGGCTGCGGCTCATTGTACCGTAGGCGGGAACGCGTACCAAATATCCCCAAAACAACTGTAGGGCGGAATGGCATTCCGCCCCAAGCGGGACGGATTACCGTTCCGTCCTACGGCAAACAGACCGGCAACCGGTAGAAAACACGTCTACCCTATTGTACGCCTACACAGCGTTCATGCCCATTGCTGGTTCACGCACAACGGACTACGCGCCACACAACCACAGGAGAGGCCACACCCAAATGTATTCCTTCGATATGACGTCTGAGCAGAAGATGCTTGTGGACACAGTTCATCGCTACGCCGAAAAGATGTTGCGCGCGGCCTACCGGGAAGCCGAAGAGAGTGCAGCAGCGCCTGCCGGAACCATCCGCACGGGCTGGGAGCTGGGCCTGCTGCCCGCCGGGATCGACGCTGAGTATGGCGGCTACGGCGAATATTCGGCTCTGACCAGCGCGCTCTATCTGGAGGAGCTGGGCTGGGGTGACGTAGGCATCAGCTTGCATCTGCTTTCCCCCAATCTCTTTGCCCTGCCCGTGGCTCTCTTTGGCGACAACGAGCAAAAAGCCGCCTGGCTGCCCCGCTTCACCGAAGCGGATTTTCCCAAAGCTACGGCCGCGCTGGTGGAGCCGGTCTACCAGTTTGATCCCAACGCACTGGCGACGACAGCCGAGAGGGAGGGCGACAGCTACACCATTCAGGGCGTCAAGATATACGTGCCCCTGGCCCAGAACGCCGAAGTTTTCCTCGTCTATGCCCAGGAGAAGAACCGCACCCAAGCCTTTATCGTCCCCGCGGAGACGCCCGGCGTGCAGGTGGCCGAGCGGGTGGTGATGATGGGCGCGCACGCGCTGCCGGTCTATACCGTCAATTTCAATGGCGTCACCGTCCCCGCGGGCAACCGGCTGGGCGGGGCCCGGGGTATCCGCATGAACCGCCTGTTGACCGTCAGCCGCATCAGCGCAGCCGCATTGGCCGTGGGTCAGGCCCGTGCTGCTTACGAATACGCAGTCAAATATGCCAAAGAACGGGAAGCCTTTGGCGAACCCATCGCCCACCGCCAGAGCATCGCCTTTATGTTGGCCAATATGGCAATTGAGATCGAAGGGGTGCGTCTGCAAGTGTGGGAGGCTGCCTGGCGCTACGACAACCGGGAGGACGCCTCCAAACTGGCAATGCTGGCCAAGCAGGCTGCGGACAAAATGGTGCTGGAAGTGACCGACAACGCGGTGCAGGTGCTGGGCGGCCACGGCTACATCCGGGAACACCCGGTGGAGTTGTGGTTGCGCAATGGGCGGGGGTTTGCCATGTGGGATGGGTTGATAATCGGATAGGGTACATCATCCCATTATCCCATCATCTCTTGTAGACCGGAGATGATGGGATAATGGGATGATGCCACTGCGCGAGGGGACTACAATGACAATCGAATTCAAGACACCCGACGAGATCGAAAAGCAGTTGCACCAGGTGCAGATCGTGGCCGAGAATGTCATGCGCCCAGAGAGCCGGATGCTGGACGACAGCGAACATGCCCGTCCGCTCAACTTTGTGCATATGATGTGGCCCCAAATGCGCGAGATGGAGCGTGCCAATTTGGAGGCGTCCCTGCGCAGGGCGCGCAACGGTAGCGACAGCGATAACGGCGCAAAGCCCAAAAGCGACGAGCCGAAGAAGCCACGCACGGCCAACTTGTCTCTCGTCCATATGATCGAAATGCTCAGTTGGGGTGATGCAGGCGTCTACCTCTGCATTCCCTCCAGCGCGCTGGCCGGCGCCGCCATTCAGGCCGTAGGCACACCGGAGCAGAAGGAGCGCTTTCTGCGTCGCTTTACCGAAGGCGAACCCAAGTGGGGCGCGATGGCGATGACTGAACCCCAGGCCGGCTCCGACACCAGCAACATCCAGACCAGCGCCGTCTTCGACGAAGAGACAAACGAGTGGGTTCTCAACGGCCAGAAGATCTTCTGCACCGGCGGCAAACTGGCCTACGCCGAATCCGACGGGCTGATCGTCGTCTGGGCCACCGTGGACAAAAGCGCAGGCCGGGCCGGGATGAAGCCTTTTGTGGTGGAAGCGGGCACGCCGGGGTTGAAGATCGTCAAAGTCGAAGATAAACTGGGTATCCGGGCCAGCGACACGGCCTCCTTTGTGCTGGACAACTGCCGCGTCCCTGCCGACAATCTGCTGGGCGAGAGCGGAGCGAAGAGCGGTGGCGAAACCAAAGGTTTCAAAGGGGCCATGCGCACCTTCGACGCCACGCGTCCGATTGTGGCGGCCAGCGCCATCGGCATTGGCCGGGCCGCTTTTGAGTTTGCCAGGGACACCCTGGCCAAGCAGGGCGTGCGCATGGACTACGAGTCGCCCCGCTGGAAGCTGACCACCGTTCAGGCGGATCTGCTGGATATGGAAATCCAGCTATGCCAGGCCTGGCTGCTGACGGTCAAGGCTACGGCTATGCTGGACAGCGGCGATGACAACAAACTGATGGCGTCCATGTGCAAAGTGAAAGCGGGCAAGGCTGTGACAGTCATCACCCAAAAAGCTGTCGAACTTCTCGGCCCGCTGGGCTATTCCACCCAAACTCTGGCCGAGAAGTGGATGCGGGACGCCAAAATCAACGACATTTACGAAGGCACGGGACAGATCAACACGCTGATTGTGGCTCGGGAGATTCTAGGCTACACCCGGAAGGAACTGAAGTAGGAGAGTATAGGACGGCAGAACTGTCAGATAGAGCTGCCGGCAAGACGTGAAACGTGAGATCAGTGGCGTTGCTCACGTTTCACGCATCACATTTTTGGGCGCAAGATAGACGCATTTGCCCACGTATTTTGTGGATATGGAGTTCCCTGTGAAAACCACCGCCGCCTATGGATTCGAGACGCTGCGGGTCGATCCCGATTCTCTGGCTGCCACCTTCACCACCCGGAATGGAACGAAAATCCACTGCCGGTTGATCCAGCCTGACGACGCGCCGCTTCTCATCAGCCTCTTTTCCCGCCTCTCGCCGGAGAGCCGTCGCCGTCGTTTCAACACCAGTCTGGACAACATCGAGCCGGAGCGGGTGGTTCAAGAAGCCCGCCATCTGACTGATGTGGACAACCGCACGGTGGGCGGTGCGATATTGGCCTTTGCCGATGGGGTGCAGAGTGCTGAACTCATTGCCATCGCCCGCTTGGGCCGCTTCCCCAACGCCCCGGCCAGCCCGGAAGCGGAAGCCGCGCTG
>JACQGT010000008.1 GCA_016199425.1 Chloroflexota bacterium | reverse complement strand
CGTGGCCGCGCCAGATGTGATCCTGGCCGAACCGGTGGGAAGCTGCACGGACCTGATCGCCACGGTTTTGCGCCCGCTGGTGCAGTTCTATGGCGAGCAGTACGAATTGGCACCCCTGACCGTTCTGCTCGACAGCAGCCGCTCGCTGGCCGACTTCCCGGACGACATCCGCTATCTGTATGAACAGCAGATAGCCGAGGCCGAAATACTCCTGCTCAGCAAGTGCGATCTGGCCGGGGCGCAACAATCGCTGACAGAGCGGAGCGGTTCTTCCAGCGCACATCTCCACCCCATTTCAGCGGTCACCGGTGCTGGGGTGGACGAGTGGCTGTCGATGATTCTGGGGCAGAGCAGCCGCAACCCGGAGGCGCTGCTCATCGACTACGCTCGCTATGCCGAGGCCGAGGCGGCTCTGGGCTGGCTCAACACAAAAGGCCAGGTGCGCGCCGACACGCCCTACTCGGCCCGGCGCTGGACGACTACCCTGCTGGTTGCGTTGGAAACTCTCTGCGCCGAGCAGAACGCGCCCATCGCCCACATCAAAGCGCTGGTGACGACGCCCCAGGCCAAACTCAAAGCCAGCATTACGCAAGCCGGTTCTCTCCACTGGGATTGGGACGCCGAAACAGCCGACACCCGGGCCCACGAGTACATCCTGAACGTGCGGGTCAATGCCACGCCGGGCCAACTGGAACAGATGGCTCTACAGGCCATCGAGTCCGCCAAACCGGACCCGAGCTCCCGCTACTACATAGAACACTTTGAGTGCTTCAGCCCCCTGCCGCCCCGCCCCATCCATCGGCTGACGTAGGGCGGATTGCCAATCCGCCCTACGCCGAATGCCCCGTCAACAGCCCAGCCATTCACCCAACACCCACGCCGATCCGTTGGGTTCTCGCCGCACACGTATCGGGGCGTTCGACGATCCCCGGCGGCGAGAACCCAACCTACCGATCATCCAAGCGCAGTGTCGATCTCATCCAAATGGGCGTCCCGGTGCAGGGCGCGCACAACCCAGCGCGGACCTGCGGTGTACATCTCTTCCAACAGGGCGTCCGGGAATGCGGTCAGCCGCTCGTCCAGCATCTCGGCGCTGTCGA
The DNA here is from genome assembly GCA_016199425.1 of Chloroflexota bacterium. Classification (GTDB taxonomy): domain Bacteria; phylum Chloroflexota; class Anaerolineae; order Caldilineales; family Caldilineaceae; genus JACQGT01. The sequence continues at coordinate 3,526 of JACQGT010000008.1, read as the reverse complement.
TGGCGATTTGCGCCGCTTCCCGCGGGGGGATGGCGGCCCAGAAGGGCAAGAGCAGATCGTTGACGGAGAGGTCGATGGAGGGTGCAGAGAGTTTGCCCTCCCGTTCGCTGGTGTCCAGAACGGCCAGCACCCGCCGCTCCCAGAAGGCCAGGTGCGCCAGGGCGATGGCGACCGTCCAGTGTTGGCCGACGGGACGCAGCAGATCGTCGTCGGTCAGGCGCGCCGCCAGTGCCCGGATGCGGTCGGTCGCAGCCCGGTTGCGTTCGATAAATGAGCGATCGAGTGTCATAGGACAATCTCCTGTTGTGCGATAAATTTCGGTTTTTTTATTGTTTGGCTTTGTTGCCATCGATCATCCGCTCGGCATGGATCAGCCAGGTTGCAGCCGTCAGTTTAGCACAAGCGAGAGGGTAGAGGCAAAGAGGATGCGTCCGGCGGGTGCAACGCAGAGTAATCGTAATCCCAAGAATCGTGAAACGGTTCACGCTGGTAGTTGTCCAAATCTACCACGTGCAGACAGCGCACCCCGTCGTTTTCCTGACCCAATCGGTTTGCCACCCCTCGCTTTGAGGAGTACAATAGACGTGGGCACTGTTGCCCGGTTTTCCCCTCAGTCGCTACCGCCGGTAGCGTACAAATCTCCGGCGCTTCCACTTTTCAACCCACTCCACAGGAGCGACAACGATGTCAGAACTGACCAGACAAGACGCCCTGGATTACCATTCCCAGGGACGGCCCGGCAAGCTCAAAATTGTTCCCACCAAACCCATGGCAACCCAGCGCGACCTCTCCCTGGCCTATTCGCCGGGTGTAGCCCATCCCGTCCTCGCCATCGCCGACCAGCCCGAAGATGCCTTCGAGTACACCGCCAAAGGCAATCTGGTGGCGGTGATCAGCAACGGCAGCGCCATCCTCGGCCTGGGCAACCGGGGCGCGCTGGCCGCCAAGCCGGTGATGGAGGGCAAGGCGGTCCTCTTCAAGCGCTTCGCGGATGTGGATATCTTCGATATTGAGGTCAACTCCGCAGACCCGGACGAGATCATCCGCTTCTGCGAGATGATTGCGCCCACCTTCGGTGGCATCAATCTGGAGGACATCAAAGCGCCCGAATGCTTCAAAATCGAGCAGGAACTCCAGAAGAAAGTCGATATTCCCGTCTTTCACGACGACCAGCATGGCACGGCCATCATCTCCGGCGCGGGGCTGATCAACGCGCTGGAAGTGATTGGGAAGTCCTTCGCCGACGTGCGTATCGTCATCAACGGCGCCGGCGCGGCGGCCATCGCCTGCGCCGATTTCTATGTGGCCCTGGGCGCAAAAAAGGCCCATATTGTCATGTGCGACAGCAAAGGCGTCATCTACAAAGGACGCACTGCGGGCATGAACGAGTGGAAGGAACGCCACGCGGCCGAGACCGACATCCATACACTGGAAGAAGCAGTGGTCGGCTGCGATGTGCTCATCGGCCTCTCGGTCGCCAACAGCTTCACCCAAGAGATGATCCGTTCCATGGCCGCCAACCCGATTGTCTTTGCCATGGCGAACCCAGACCCGGAGATCACCTACGATCTGGCCATGAGCGCGCGTAGCGATACGGTGATTATGGGGACGGGACGCAGCGACTACCCCAATCAGGTGAACAATGTGCTGGGCTTCCCCTTCATCTTCCGGGGCGCGCTGGATGTGCGGGCCACGGACATCAATCTGGAGATGAAGCTGGCCGCGGCCAGAGCTTTGGCGGCTCTGGCCCGGGAAGATGTGCCGGACAGTGTGATGAAAGCCTACGATCTGGACCAGCTCCGATTTGGCCCAGACTACATCATCCCCAAGCCCGTGGACTCGAGGGTGCTGATGTGGGTGGCCCCGGCTGTGGCAAAGGCCGCGATGGAGACGGGCGTGGCCCGCAAGCGCATCGACCTGGACGTCTATATGGACGAGTTGGCCGCGCGCATCGGGGCTGGCTACCAGATCATGCGCTCCATGCAGGTCAAGGCCAAGGCGGACCCCAAGCGGGTGGTCTTTGCCGAGGGCGAGCAGCCAAAGATCATCCGCGCCGCGCACGCATTGACCGCCCAGGGGGTGGCAATGCCGATTCTCCTGGGGCGGCCGGCGGTGGTGCAGAAGCAGTGCGCCGAACTGGCGTTGAACTTCTCGCCCACTGTCATCGACCCCAACCAGAGCGACAAGCGGGCCGACTATGCCGAACGTCTCCACCAGAACCGCCAGCGCCGGGGCGTCACGCCGACGCTCGCCCGGGAGCTGCTGCGTCAGCCCAACTACTTTGGCCCGATGATGGTGGAGCAGGGCGACGCCGACGCCTTTGTCTCTGGTCTCACCTACAACTACCCGGAAGTGCTGCGCCCGGCCCTGCAGGTGGTCGGCTCCCAGGCGGATCGGGGGGTGGTCAGCGGCGTCTATCTGATGCTGGTGCAGGGGCGGCCTTACTTTTTCTCCGACGCCACAGTGAACATCGACCCGGACGCAGAGACGCTGGCGACGATTGCCATCAACGCCGCGGATGTGGCGGTCCAGTTCGATGTGGAGCCGCGCATCGCGATGCTCAGCTTCTCCAACTTTGGCAGCACCCGCCACCCCTTCTCTGAGAAGGTGCGCCAGGCCACGGAGATCGTCAAGTCTCGCCGGCCCGATTTGGTGGTGGACGGGGAGATGCAGGCCGATGTGGCTGTCGTCCCGGAACGCATGGCCCAGCACTACCCCTTCAGCGCGGTGCGGGATGCCAACGTCCTCGTCTTCCCGGACCTGTCCGCGGCCAACACGGCCTATAAGCTGCTCAACCGGCTGGGCGGTGCGGAGACAATCGGCCCGATTCTGGTGGGGATGGGTCGCCCGATTCAGGTGCTGGAGACGGGTGCGGAGGTCATCGACATTGTGAATGTGGCGACGATGGCGGTGGTGGAAGCACAGTACAACGCACGGGGATAACCCGTACATCTTCTCCAATCAAAAAGAGCCGCCACACAGACTGTGTGGCGGCTCTTTTTGATCTCTATTTCATACGCCCGTTGGAGCCGATGTAGTGCAAGCCCGCTTCTTGTATCGCGTCCAGCACCTCTGGGCGCAGACGGTAGGAGAAGAGAACCGGGTAGAGTTCGCCCTCCACGCGGGGTTGCACCCGCTTTACTTTGGCGGCAAAGCGTTTCACTTCCCCTGTCGTGATGTTGAATTTGGCTTCACCAAAAAGCCAGATTTTTGTATCAGGCCGCTGGGGGTCAAAGATTTGGCCGTAGAGGTCGATCTCGCTTTCCGCGTCTCCCCACTTGTGCCAACCAGCCTCCAAGATTTTCACCTTCCAGCCTAGGTCGGTGGTCAACACAAAGTAGACGATGCCGCGCGCCGCCTCTTCCACGCCGCCACCGAAGCGGTCACTAAGACCGCCGACCTGTTTTGCGAGCGCTTGCAGTGTGAGTTGCATACCCCGCTGGGAAGCGGCGAATTCTTTTTGCGCCACAGCCAGTTCTTCGAATCGCTGATCCGTGCGCTGCTGGGAGGCGGTCAAGCCTTTCTG
>JACQGT010000254.1 GCA_016199425.1 Chloroflexota bacterium | reverse complement strand
GTTCCGAACGGAGGGCCTGAAAGAATTATTTGAAGAAGTTTCGCCGATTGTCAGCTTCAACAAAAATTTGGAAATGCATTTTGGCGATTTTCACTTCGGCGAACCCAAATACCCCGAAGACGAGTGCCGTGTTCGGGATATCACATATTCGGCGCCCTTGTGGGTCAAAGTCAGTCTGCGCAATACGGACACCGGTGAAATCAGCGAGCAAGAAGTCTTTATGGGCGACTTCCCGCTGATGACCGAATCGGGCACATTTATTATCAATGGTAGCGAGCGCGTAGTCGTCAGCCAATTGATCCGCTCGCCCGGTGTTTATTTCAGTGTAGAAGAAGATCGCAGCACTGGCCGCGACCTGACCGGCGCCAAAATGATTCCCAGCCGGGGTGCCTGGCTGGAATTTGAGACCGCGCGCCGGGATATTATCAGTGTCAAAGTGGACCGTAAACGCAAGCTGCCGGTGACGATTCTGCTGCGCGCCATCGGCTACGGCACAGACGACGAAATCCGCGAACTGTTTGCCGACATCGACGACGACGTGGATCACCCCTACATCGAATCCACTCTGGAGCGGGACACCACCAGCAACCCCACCGACGACCGGCAGAAGGGCGTCGACGACGCTCTGTTGGAATTTTACAAGAAATTGCGCCCAGGCGATCCGCCCACCCTGGACAACGCCAAAAGCTTTATGCAGAATCTCTTTTTTACACCCCGTCGCTACGATTTGGGCCGGGTAGGGCGCTACAAATTTAACCGCCGTCTGGGGTTGGACACGCTCCTGTCCACCCGCACGCTGACCGGCCGGGAAGGGGACGACGTCGAGGCCAACCGCAAAACCGACATTGTGTCTGTCATCCGCCGCATCATCGACATCAACAATGGTCGGGAAAAGGCGGACGACATCGACCACCTGGGCAACCGGCGCATCAAAACCGTCGGTGAACTGATCCAGAATCAGTTGCGCATCGGTCTGCTGCGCATGGAGCGAGTGGTGCGCGAGCGTATGTCCATCCGCGACCCGGAACAGGTGACACCCCTCAGCTTGCTCAACATTCGGCCTGTGGTGGCGGCCACCCGTGAGTTCTTCGGCGGCAGCCAGCTCAGCCAGTTTATGGACCAGACAAATCCCCTGGCCGAACTGACCCACAAACGGCGTCTGAGCGCGCTGGGGCCGGGCGGTCTGCGCCGGGAGCGGGCGGGCTTTGATGTGCGCGACGTTCATTACAGCCATTACGGGCGCATCTGTCCCATCGAGACACCCGAAGGTCCGAACATTGGACTCATCGGCTCTCTCGCCTCCTATGGCCGGGTCAACGATTATGGTTTTATCGAAACGCCCTACCGCAAGGTCAAGAAGGTGGTGGACAACCGGGTAGATGCCCTGTTGGGCTACATCCTCAACCAGGAGATCAGCGACCCGACCAGCGGGGAAGTGATCGCAGAAAAGGGCGTAGAGGTAACGGCGGAGTTGGCCGAGCGTATCGTCGCTGTGGATGGTCTGAGCGAAGTCCGGGTGAAGCCTTTCGTCAGCACAGAAGTTGTCTATCTGAATGCAGACTCCGAGGAGCGAACATCGATTGCCCAGGCGTCGTCTACCCTGGACAAAGTGGGCCAGTTTCTCAACGATCGCCCCTCGGCCCGGCGCGCCGAAGAGTTCCGCTTCGAGGATCCGGAACGCATCGACTATATGGATGTGTCACCCAAGCAGATTGTGAGTGTTTCGGCGGCGCTGATTCCCTTCCTGGAACACGACGACGCCAACCGGGCGCTGATGGGTTCCAATATGCAGCGCCAGGCCGTGCCGCTGGTGCGTCCGGAAGCGCCGATTGTGGGAACGGGCATGGAATACCAGGCCGCGGTCGATTCGGGCCAGGTGGTGGTTGCCAAAAATGCCGGTGAAGTAGTCAGCGTCGTCAGCTCAGAGGTGGTGGTGCAGGAGACAGATGGAACCTTGCGCACCTATACCCTGCGCAAGTACAACCGCAGCAATCAGAGCACCTGTATCGACCAACGCCCCACGGTTTTTAAGGGTGATATTGTGCAAAAGGGTGCTGTGCTGGCCGATAGCTCCAGCACAGAGAATGGCGAGTTGGCTCTAGGCCAGAATGTGCTGGTGGCCTATATGAGCTGGGAGGGCGGCAACTACGAAGACGCCATCCTCATCAGCGAACGGCTGGTGCAGGACGACAAATATACATCCATTCACGTGGAGAAGTACGAGATCGAGGCCCGGGAAACAAAGCTGGGGCCGGAAGAGATCACCCGGGACATTCCCAATGTGGGTGAGGATGCGCTGAAGGACCTGGACGAAGAGGGCATCATCCGCATCGGCGCGGAAGTGACGCCGGGCGACATTCTGGTGGGCAAGATCACGCCCAAGGGCGAGACCGAACTGACGCCGGAAGAAAAGCTGCTGCGCGCCATCTTCGGCGAGAAGGCGCGCGAAGTAAAAGATAGCTCACTGCGCCTGCCCCACGGCTCGAGGGGCAAAGTGGTGGACGTCCGCGTCTTCACCCGTGACGACCACCAGGACATGGCCGCCGGTGTGGAAATGATGGTGCGGGTGAGCATAGCCCAGCGCCGCCGCCTGACCGAAGGCGATAAGATGGCCGGTCGCCACGGCAACAAAGGCGTTATCTCGAAGGTTGTGCCGGTGGAGGATATGCCCTTCCTGGCCGACGGGACGCCGGTGGATATCATTTTGAATCCCCTGGGCGTGCCGGGCCGTATGAATATCGGTCAGATTCTCGAGACGCATCTGGGCTGGGCCGCGGGTCGCTTGGGCTTCCTGGCCGAGACGCCGGTCTTTGACGGGGCCAAAGAGGACGAGATCGACGCCGAGTTGGGTCGCGCCTGGCTCATCGACAGAGCGTGGCAGGTGGTCTCGGAGCAGGCCTGGAAATATGTGCATAGTCTGGGCATGGATGGGGAGGAGTTGGTGGACGACGCCGACGCCCGCCGCATCTACCTGCTCCAATGGCTGGAACCCCTGGGCTACGATGCGCAACAGATTTTCTACGATCAGAACTACGCACGCCAGGCTGTGCTGCGGGAATGGCTGCGGGAAAAGGGCTACGAACCTGACGCCGTGCTTCCTGTGCTCCATAGCAGTTCGCGCACGACCGGCGAGAGCGATAAGGCGGCCCGAGAGACGGCTTCGCGGGAGTGGATGATCTACTACGGGGGCGATCCTGGCGATCTGTCTGCTGCCCCATTGTCGGCAGCGGCCGAGGCGCTCAGCCGGGAAGTCGGATGGCCCTTGCCTTCGACCGGCAAACAGAAGCTCTATGACGGCAAGACCGGTGAAGCCTATGACTCTCCAGTGACGGTTGGCATCGTGCAGATGCTCAAACTGCACCACCTGGTGGAAGACAAGGTACACGCCCGCAGCACGGGTCCCTACAGCCTGGTCACCCAACAGCCGTTGGGCGGCAAGGCCCAGTTTGGCGGCCAGCGTTTCGGCGAGATGGAAGTCTGGGCGCTGGAAGCCTATGGCGCGGCCTACACCTTGCAGGAGATGTTGACCATCAAATCGGACGACACAATCGGGCGGGTGAAGACATACGAATCTATTGTGAAGGGCGAAGAAATTCAAAGCCCTGGTGTGCCGGCCAGCTTCCGTGTGCTTGTGAAGGAGTTACAAAGCCTGGCCCTCTCCGTCGAGGTGATCAACAACAAGAACGAGGTTGTCCAGTTCGGCAAGGACGAGGAGACCGAACGCCTGCCCAGACTGGGCTTTAGCCTGAACGTTCCCAGCCCGATGAGCCGCAGCAGCGAATAACACGGCAATCGGCGATCAGCGGCTGGCGACCAGGAAGAGGGATTCCCAGTCGCCGCTCCCCAGTCGCCAGTCGCCAATGGATAGGAGAACCACGAATGGAAGTACGCGATTTCGAAGCAATCCGCATTTCCCTGGCCTCGCCGGAACAGATCCGTGAGTGGAGCTACGGCGAAGTCACCAAACCCGAAACCATCAACTACCGCACCCTGCGCCCCGAACGGGACGGCCTCTTCTGCGAGCGCATCTTTGGCCCCACCAAAGATTGGGAGTGCGCCTGCGGTAAATACAAACGCGTGCGCTACAAAGGCATTGTCTGTGACAAGTGCGGTGTAGAAGTTGCCCCCAGCCGTGTGCGCCGGGAACGCATGGGCCACATCGACCTGGCCTCCCCCGTCAGCCACATCTGGTACGTCAAGGGCGTGCCCAGCCGCTTGGGGCTCCTCCTCAACATCAGCCCCCGCTATCTGGAGAGGGTACTCTATTTTGCCCAGTTCATTGTCACCGAAGTGAGCGAAGACGCACGCAGTCGCGCCATCCAGCGCCACGAGAAAGAGCTTCAGATGCGGGTCACCCGCATGGAGAGCGAAATGCAGGCCCAGGTCGATCTTCTGGAGAGCCAGGCCGAAGCGGCTCTCCGCGCATTGGCCGCCGAGGAAGAGAAGGAAATCCACAGCCTGGACACCCGCATCAACGAGCTTTCGTCTACCGCCATCAGCCAGGCCCAGTCATTACAAATGTGGATTCAGCGCACAATGGGCAAGAAAGCTGGCGACGCCCAGCGCCTGGAGTGGGTGGACGACCCGGTCATCAGCCCGGGCGAGACTGTCACCGCAGATCACGACCGGATGGTCAACGACTTTGTGCAGGAGCGGCTCAACTCTCTACAGTCCGAGTCGGACGCAGAAAAGAGCGACATCCGGGAGATCATCCAGGCCAAGCGGGATCACATCCAGCAGGAACTGGACGCAGTGGTGGGTAAGCTGCGCGACGATCTGGCCGACCGCCGGGGCCGCTTGGAAGCGGCCATGCAGAGCGATCTGAGCGAACTGAAAGGGTTGGCCGAGCAGCAGCTCCTCACCGAAACCCGTTACCGGGAATTGGCCGACCGCTGGAGCAGCGTCTTTAAGGCCGGCATGGGCGCCGAAGCCATCCGGGATATTGTCGCCAAGATCAATCTGGAGAAATTGACCCGGGAACTGCGCCGGGAGATCCGCACAACCCGTAGCAAGCAGCGGCGACGCAAGGCAGCCAAGCGCCTGCGCGTGGTGGAAAACTTCCGCAAGAGCGGCAACCGCCCGGAGTGGATGATTCTCACCTCCCTTCCCGTCATCCCACCCGAACTGCGCCCGATGGTGCAGTTGGATGGCGGACGTTTCGCCACCAGCGATCTGAACGATCTCTACCG
>JACQGT010000237.1 GCA_016199425.1 Chloroflexota bacterium | reverse complement strand
TACAAAGATGACAGAGGAGGGTATCCCAACATCAATGACAAAGAAGATATCCCGCACCAGCGGTGACAACAGATTGTCTGTGCGCAGAAATGGCTCAATCACAGCGCTGAGAATGATTAAGGCGAGAAAGCCTAAAAACCAGTAAAAGGCATTACGCGGCGTCGTCAGCAAAAGCGCTATGAGGGGAACCAACATCCCCCAAGAGGCCACTACGCTGCCCAACACAAAGCCGCCCAACGACCACATCAGCAAGAAGGGCAGCAGGAGCAGGGTGATCAGCAACACGCCGCGCAACAGATTGACGTTGCCGGTGATGGCAAAGAGAAGCACATTCAAGTAGACTATCACCCCGTAGGCAAAGGGGATCAAGCCAGGCAGCCATTCGCCAAAAGAAAAATAGAGCAGTCCCCACACAAAGCCAGCCAGCCCGGTCATCAGCGCGGTGGCCGTGATCAACTGCTTGTGCAGCCGTTCTTCTTCCGTATCCTCTGGCCGCGCACCGATGCGCGCAAACAGAGCCAATAATTCGAGCCAGACATTTTTGAACATTCTCAACCAATCTTTGTAGGGGTTTGGGTGCAGAGAAAGGACAGCCGCTATGGGCTGTCCTTTCTCTGCACCCAAACCCCTACGCCTTAGAAGAAAGGAAAGAGCCTTTTCCGATTCTCCGGCGTAAGCGGCGCGCCGTATTCGCACGCTTCGAAGGCTTCGGCAAACTCCACCCGCCGCCCCTGCTCCTCGCCGTAGTCCGCAACGAGCATCTCCCGGTATAGCTCCGCAGCGCGACGAAAACGAGGGGCGCGGAACTCGCGCAGCCAGGCCCGGCGTTCCCTCTCCCCCTCCGGCACTTGCGCCAGATAGCCCCCGTTGTAGGCCAGCCATTCATACATCTGGGAGACGTGGCAGTGCAGCCCGTCGATCTTACGTTCGAACACTTCGTCGATGCTCACCACCACATCCGGGGCAAAGGGATAGGGGCGCTGGAAATGATCCCACGTGTAGACGATGACCGGCATAGACATCAGGTGGGGTACGTGGGAGACGACATTGGGCACAGTGAGCAGATAGGAAGCGTCCTGCACCAGTTGGGAGGTGTAGCGGTGGTCCGGGTGGTAGTCGTTGGGCCGGTGGGTAGTCATCAGATCGGGCTGAAATTCCCGGATGAGCGCGATGAGCTGGTGGCGCACTTCCAGGGTGGGCAGCAGGCTGCCGTCGTGATTGTCCAGGGTGATATACTCTGCGCCCAGACAGCGACCTGCGTTGGCCGCTTCGATCCGGTGTCGCTGGGCCAGGGGACCGCCCCCCATCTCGTGATGGCCGGCGTCGCCATTGGTCACGCTGACCATTTTCACTGTGTGGCCCAGGCGGCTATAGAGCGCGGCCAGCCCGCCCGCGCTAAAGTCGGCATCGTCTGGGTGTGCGCCGATAATCAGAAGACGGAGGGAAGTCATAGGGTATACTCCTTGCGGATGATTTGTTGTGGCTGCAGAAACGTGAAACGTGACTCGTGAGAAGTTGTCGAGGGATCTCACGTTTCACGTTTCCGCTTTGTCACGCACTGTTGGACTGTAGCTGGATTGTACAGTCAGCGCATGGGCTTGTCCAGTTGCTTTGAGCGAGAGCCGATGAAGGCGTCGTCGGCGTAGCACCAGATCCACGCCTCGCCGGGGTCGATGGAACGCACAAGCGGATGGCCGGTCGCCTCCACGTGCTTTTTCATGTGCTTGTTTTTGCTGCCGTCGCAGCAGCCCACATAGCCGCAGATCAGACAGAGACGCAGCGAGGGCCAGCTATCGCCCAGCTTTACACACTCCGGGCAGACGGTCGCGTCGGTTTCCCGCACCTGAATCAGATGCAGATGGCTGCACTTCTTCTCCCGCCACTGGCGGGTGAAGTCCCAACGCAAATACCATTCGGGAAAGCGGAACTTCTTGACCTTCTGGGGCATCTTATCTTCCTTCAGTCAGGGTAGGGCGGACTGCCAGTCCGCCCTACGGCAACCGCTGGCAGTCCGCCCTACTTCAACCCTTTTGGTTCTTGCCCGTGGGATGATTGGTGATCACCGCCTGATCCACATAGCACCAAATCCAACTGTCACCCGGCTGCAACGATCGCAGCAGGGGATGACCGCTGGCGTGAAAGTGCGCCGTGGCGTGGCGGTTCTTGGAATCGTCGCAACAGCCCACCTGGCCGCAGACCAGGCACTGGCGCAGATTGACCCAGCCATCGCCCAGCGCCACACACTGGGGGCAGACGGTCTGGTCGCTGGGAAAGTCGCCGATCTGGTCGAGATGGCTGCATTGGTTGTCAACGGGGGTGGTCATTGTCGGGTGTGTCCTGAGAGAGTGTGGATTAGAACGCATCGCCCTTTAGCCCAAAGGTTCCTTTCACAGCAGCGATCTCGCCGGCCAGACTGCTCAAGTGTCCCGCCACTAGATTGGAGAGACACCAGCCGAGGGTCTGCTTGCCCATCCCAAAGGCCGTGAGGTCCAACTCCCGATCCAACTCAGCGTTGGACAAAGCGGCCATAGCAGCCCCAAAGACGGCCTGGGCATAGGCGTTCATCTGGGAGAGATCCACCTGCACGCTTTTGCCCCATTCGGGCGAAATGATTGGTGAGACTTCGCTGGCACCGGTCTTGCCCGCCCAATCGCCTTCATAGAACGCGGGCCGGCCGCCGAAAACGTTGTGAATCTGCCAATCCGTGCTGATCACCGCGTGGGCATAGGTGGCGGCGATGGTCTGCATTGTGCCGCCCGGGTCCCGGTGGGCAATCTCGGGCGACACGTCGGCCATCACCTGCTGGATGTGATAGGTGGCAAAACCGATGGCCTGCAGAAGCACTTGGGTTCCATTCATGACGAGTTTCTCCTGTGATAATAAACGGATCGATGCTATCTGTAAAGCATCTTCAATTTACTCCATTTCGCTTCGTCTGTACAGGCCAAAAAGTGTTCATCCACTGCTCACTTCGGCTGGTGTGTACTTTGCCAAAGCCTCTGTTACAATGGCGGCAATCTTTCTTTCTGCATGACGATTCAGCCCATAGGCTAGCGCTGGTTGAGTAGGCCGCATTTGGGCCGTATCGAAACCAAGCGGGTAGACCCGTTCGCTTGATTTCGATACGCTTCGCTTCTCAATCAGCGCTCACTGGTCTGGTGTCCCTGTAT
>JACQGT010000248.1 GCA_016199425.1 Chloroflexota bacterium | reverse complement strand
TGCGTATGGGGCAAGTCACCTGGCCGGATGGACGTCTTGCCTTTGCCGCCAGCGGCGCGCCTTCGGATTGTGTGGCGTTGGGGCTGCTGGGCGCGGCGGATGTGACCTTCGATCTGGTGGTCAGCGGTATCAACAGCACCTACAATCTGGGCACCGATGTAATCTACAGCGGCACGGTGGCCGGCGCGATGGAGTCGATTATCAACGGTGTGCCGGCCCTGGCCGTCAGCCTGGGCGGTGGTGAAAGCGGCCCTGCCAGCCGGGAAGAAGCCGAGGCTGCCGCGGCGTCGATTGCAGCAGAGATTGCGGCGGAGGCTCTCTCCAGAGGGTTGCCTGCCAATACACTCCTCAATATCAACTTGCCTCGCTTCTCACGGGAGCAGTTGCGGGGTGTACTGACAACCCGCCTGGGCCGCCGGGTCTATCGGGATGTGCTGGACAAGCGGGTGGACCCCTGGGGACGGCCCTACTACTGGTTTGGCGGCGAGATACCCACAGGTATCCCGGAGGACGGCAGCGACATCGGCGCGGTGGAGAATGGCTACGTCAGTGTCACCCCTCTGGGCATCGACCTGACCAGCTACGCCACTTTTGCCCGGCTGGCCGGCTGGTGTTTTCCGGTTGTGGGGGCGCAATGACAGCCCAGACCTTTTCGGCGCCGGCAGAGCAGAGCCGCTTGTCAATGGTCTTCAAGCCCGCGCCGGATCGCAGCCGCTGGGAAGGGCTGGTGGTTGCCAGTTGGGTGCTGCTTATAGACCTGGCGTTGGTGGCGTGGCTGCTGCGCCGACCTGTGGATGGGGTCAGCTTTTTGCTGTTGTCTGTCGTTCTGCTTAGCCTGCCTCTGCTGCTCCATCTGCTCTATCGCACGTGGGGCGCTTTTACGCTGGAATATTGGCTCGACCGCAACGCCGTGCGGATTCGGTGGGCGGCGGCCTGTGTGGTGGTTCCTCTGCCCGCCATCGAGCAGATCATCAGCGAAGGAGCGCCGTCCATGCGCCGCGCCGTGCGCTTCTGGCCGGCGCCCTTTGTACGGCCGCTGGCAGCTACCGACGGCGAGAGCTGGGAGCTATTCGCCTCGCGTCCTCCGGGGCAATCTCTCTGGCTGCAAACAGCCGCAGCGCTTTTTGCCATCTCGCCCGCCGAGCCGGAGGAGTTTTTGGCCGCGCTGCAGGAGTACAACCGGCTGGGGCCGTCCCACACCCTCTCTGTCAGCCGTGAGCGTCCCCGCCTGTGTGCCGTCCCTGTGCTGGAAGATAGGCTCAGCCGCTGGCTGCTGCTGGCAGGGCTGGCTGGTGTGTTGCTGCTCTTTGCCGCTCTATTTTTTCCCTACCCCAGCCTGCCGGAGCGATTGGTCTTTCATTACAACGCAGCCGGTCTGCCTGACAGTATCCGTCCCAAAGGCGCGCTCTTTCTGCTGCCCGCCATTGGCCTGGCTGCCTATTTGGTGAACAGTTTGGCGGGTCTGTGGATGGCCTGCCGCCAACGGCGCACGGGGGCCTATCTGCTCTGGGGCAGTACACTTTCCGTGCAACTTTTATCTCTGCTCGCTCTATTCAGTTTGATAAGGTAGTAAACCGTGCAACAACTATTTTTGACGATTGTGATTCCGGCCTATAACGAAGAGAAACGTCTGCCGGGCACACTGGAAAAGATCGGCTGCTTTTTGCAGAAGCAGCCCTATCGCTCCGAGATTCTGGTGGTGGAAAATGGATCAACCGATGCAACCAGCGATGTGGTGCGAACTTTTGCCCAAAGGGTGACTGGGGCGGACCCCTTTACGATTGAATTGCTGCACAGCGATCAGGGCAAAGGCGCGGCTGTCAAAACGGGGATGCTGGTGGGGAAGGGGGCGCATCTCTTTATCTGCGATGCGGACCTGTCTATGCCTATCGAAGAAGTGAACAAATTTTTGCCGCCCCAGCTACCCGCAGGTTCCTTTGACGTGGCGATTGCCAGCCGGGAAATCCCTGGGGCCGTGCGCTACAACGAGCCATTCTATCGTCATCTGATGGGCCGGGTTTTCAATTTTATCGTGCGTTCGCTGATCATCCCCGGCATCGAGGACACCCAATGTGGCTTTAAGCTCTTCACCCGTTCCGCGGCCCAGGACATCTTCCCCTATCAGACCATCAGCGGCTGGGGCTTCGACCCGGAAGTGCTCTACATCGCCCGCATACGCAAGTTGCGGTTGGTGGAAGTGCCCATCAACTGGTATTACATGGCAGACAGCCGGGTCAACCCCCTGCGGGACACTGTCAATATGCTACGCGAGGTGTTACGGGTGCGGCGCAATGGCAGGCGGGGGATTTATCAGAAGACGATTACAGCGGTAGGCAGTGAGCAGTAATCAGTGAGCAGTAAGGGCAGTTCTACTGATGACTGTTCACTCAATGTCATTAAGTTAAGCGGAAAACAGCAGCCCGTGAGCAGATTTCAGTCACGCTATCACACTGGTAGCCGCCAAGTGACTACATCTCATTTATCTCATTTGTGGCCTTGAACCCTTAAATTAATGACATTGACTGTTCACTGATTACTACAGTCTCGCGTACCGCCCTTGAAAGTAGAGCAGTGGTTCTCCATCGAAGGATTTCAGGTACTCCAACTGGCCGATGTAGAGGGTGTGGTCGCCGGCCACGTGCGCGTCGGTGACGGTGACGATCAGATGGGCCAGACTTTCGGCCAGCAGGGGCATCCCATCCACCTCCACAAATTCTGGCTGCAACTCGGACGCGCCGAACCCCGCGAAGTGCTGGCTGTACTCCTCCTGGGCCGCGGTGAGTACGCTGACGCCGTAGCGCCCAGTCTGCTGTAGATAGCCATGCATGTGGGCCTTGTTGGCCACCGAAACCAGTACCAACGGCGGCTCCAGAGAAACCGACAGAAAGGCATTGGCGGTCATGCCGTGGGTTGCGCCCTCCACAACGGCTGTCACGACAGTGATGCCTGTGGCAAAACGACCCAGCGCGTTGCGGAAGTCGCGGGCTGTGAAGGGGGCTGCGGTCGGGGACTGGCTCACTACACTCTCCTGTGGGGTGGCTGGGTGTCGGCGTTGAATGGCCTAATCCTAGCGGAAGCAGCCCAGGCAAGCAAATTTTTCTCTCTTTTGAATCGCCCCTTCTGTTCCGCACTACAAAAAAATCGTCCGGCCAGAAACGTGAAACGGGAGAACACTCAACGTACTCTCCCGTTTCACGTTTCGACGGCCAGCTTTGGCCTGTCGCCTTCTCTGCGTATTTTTACACCAGCGCGATCACCCGGCTCGGCCCGCCCGTCGCGCCCTGGATTTTCGGCCCACTCGCCACAAGGGTTGCGCCGACTACGGGCAGTTTGGCTCTAATACGCGCCGATTTCCAACAGGCGGTCGTCGTCGATGCCAAAATGATGGGCGATCTCGTGGCGCACCACCCGCCCTACCATCTCGCGCACTTCGTCATCTGTGCGGCAGCGCATGAGGATGGGACGGCGATAGATGCTGATTTTGTCAGGCATGACCAGATTGTAGCCGCTGGTGCGCTCGGTGTGGGGGATGCCGTGATAGAGGCCCAGCAGGTCGGTGCGGCTCTGCACCCCCACCGATCCGAGGGCGTTGCGATCCGGCCACTCCTCCACCACAATCGCCACATTTTCCAACCGGTCGAAGAAGAGATCGGGCAAGGCTTCAATAGCCTGGGCCACCAATTCCTCGAAGTATTCAGGAGTGACGTGCATAGGATACACCGCCAGTTGCTGCCGGGCGGATTACCAATCCGCCCTACGATACACCATCAGCTACCGCCGCCGGGCGGATTGCCAATCCGCCCCACTCGCCAAACGCAGTGTAGAGAATATCGGCCACGTAGCGCTGCTGTAGCGCCGGTACATCTTCCCATCTGCCCCCACCCGTCAATAACTGGCGCACTCTTTCCGGTCCCCAATTGTAGGCCACCAGCACCCAGCGCAGATCGTTCGTCTTTAGTTGTAACATAAAATCTTGCAGGTAGACGAGATAGGCTGCGGAAACCTGCACATTTTCTCGCGGGTCAAAGGGATTGGCCGCGGCCGCGGTCGGTGCAAACTCATCCCATGTGGCGGGCAGAATCTGCATCAGCCCCATATCCCCGTCCCGCCCCAGAGCCAGTGGGTCCATCCGGCTTTCCCGAAAGGCCAGGGCTGCCAACAGCCGCCAATCGATGCCCGTCTGCTCACCCACAGCACGGAAGAGCTCTCCATAGGTGATGACTCTCTGCTCAGGACGCTGGGGCGGTGACTGGGGTTCCCCGCTGGGTGTACTGATAGCTCCCCCGACTGCTGGTTGTGTGGTCGGCGCGACCGTCGGCAGGGTCGCGGCAGCCACAGCCGCCAGTTCGCTTGGACCGGGCATTGCCACCAGCTCGGCGCTGGCAGCAGGACCAGGCAGGACCAGAACGAGGGCGGTGGGTTGGGCCGCAACCACTTCTACAGCGGGCTGCGCTGCATTCTGCAAACCGGCGAGCAGCCCGACCATTCCCACCAGGGCCAGCAGAGAAAGTCCAAGCAGGCCCGCGGCCAGAATCCCCAGCAGTAGCCCAGGCCACAAACCGCGGAATGACTGGGGCCGGGAACGGGCCGCGGTTGGGATTGACATATAGAGAGGGTGGGACTTACGCAGATGGATAGGCATACGTTGGGATGAATTGTATCACAGAGCGCGCCAACACGCATGGCGGCCAATTCTGATTCCGGAAATGGACCGCTACCAGTCTGTAGGTCAGAGATCGTCTGGTCCATTCCCGGAATCGCTTACTCCGAAAATGCGCTGCACCGTCAGGTGTTGGTGCAGATGGACAGAAAGGCCTGTCTCGTCTATGATTGACTTTATGAATGTGACAACCGACCCCTCGCCCGACAAACCCAGAATCAATCCACGCCGTCGCAGGGCAACAGCGGGCGCGGCTTGCGTCGCCCTGCTCCTGTGGCTGGCGGGGGTGTGGGGAGTCTCCCTGCCGGCCACATCTGCCATGCCGCCGGCAAAGCCGCTGCCCGCCCATTCGGAGTTGCTTCTGGTCGGGCTGGCCCCCTCTATTTCGCCCGAAGAGGCCGACCGCCTCTTCGCCGACGCCGATCTGGCCGCCGTCCGCCACTGGCCGGAATTCTCCCTGGCCGCGGCGCGCCTGGCCGCAACAGACGACAGCCGCAGCCAGGACGAGGCTTTGGCCGCGGCCCGCGCCCTGCTTGTCCAACAGCCGGGCGTGCGTTACGTGGAGAGCGATTGGGCCATCGAAGCGGCTGGTCACACGTCACCCAACGACCCCTACTTCCCGGAGCAGTGGGCGCTGGCAAAAATCAATATGCCCGCAGCCTGGGATGCCACCGTCGGCGATCCAACGCTGATCGTCGCCCTCATCGACAGCGGCCTGGGGATAGCACACGAAGACCTGGCGGGTATATCCCTGTGGACGAACGAGCCGGAACTGAACGGTCTCGCGGGCGAAGATGACGACGGCAACGGCTATGTGGACGATTTCCACGGCTGGGATTGGGTGGGGAGTGTCAACACCTTCGCCGATCCCTACGGCCACGGCACCCACGTGGGCGGAATTCTGACGGCCCACACGAATAACGGTATTGGGGTCGCCAGTGTAGGCCGCAACCTGACTGTTATGCTCTTGCGCGTGTTGGACGAACGGGGCAGCGGCTTTATCTCCTATCTGGTGGATGCCCTCTCCTATGCCCGGCGCAAGGGCGCGGCCATCGTCAACCTGAGTCTGGTCTTGCGCATCGACTCCCTGGCCGTGGCCGATTCTGTGCGGGCCTTTGCGGCGACGGGCGGGCTGATTGTGGCGGCTACGGGCAACTACGGCAGCCAGGTCTATTGGCCGGCAGCCTATACGGAAACAATCGCCGTGGCCGCCACCAGTATGGACGATTCTCGTTCGGCCTTCAGCAACCGCGGCCCACAAACCGACCTGGCCGCGCCTGGCTCGCTGATCGTCAGCACCTATCTGAACAACTCGTATTATTTGAACGACGGGACCAGCATGGCCGTGCCCCACGTGAGCGCGCTGGCCGCTCTGGTCTGGAGTCTGCGCCCGGACTGGAATTGGGTGCAGGTCAAAAATCACCTGATGGCGACGGCTGTCGATGTCAACGCAAATACTCTCCCCGGTCCCGACGACGACATTGGCTATGGGCGCATCGATGCGCAAGCGGCGCTGACCCAGGCCGGCGCGGGCATCTCTTTCACCGTCGATTATCTGGCCGGGCAATATACCAGTGTGGATCAGCCCCTGCGCATCCCCATTCAACTGGCCGTAACCAAAACCAACGGCGAAATGCTGCCGGTAGTCGGCGCGCTGATCCACTACGAACTGCTCGGCTCCCCGGAGATCGGCTCCGGCGAAAGTGTTCCGTCACCGGTGCTTTCGGGGACATTGACCAGTTCCGTCACCGGGCGCACCCTTCTGGACATGCGCACTCCTGAGCGCGTGGGCCGTTACGAATTGCGCATCCGTATGGCCGGTCACGCCCGCAGCTACCCGATCACCCTGCAAGACGGCCCTCTGGTCTTGTCTGCGGAGAGCTCTCGCTCTGTGCTGACTGTGGGAGGCGAGCAGACAGACCTGTTGCTCAGCGCACACACAGGCGATCAGGGCGAATTGCTCCAGGAGCCACTGATGGTAGAGCTGACGACTTCGTTGGGTGTTTTTTCCGACGGCAGCCGGCAGCGCACCCTCTGGATGACAAATGGGCTGCTGACCGAGACCCTCACCGGTGGCACAGTGGCTGGCATCGCCGAAATTGGAATGAGCGCCGCGGGCCAGACCCAGCGCGCATTTGTCACTGTCCAGCCCGGCCCCACCCAGCGTATCAGTGGCCCCACACGGCTCTTTGTGCAGGACTGGGGCAACGGCGCAACGGCTACTATCCGCCTGAAGCTACGCGACCGTTACGGCAACCTCATTTGGAACAACAGACAGGTCAACTTCTATACCCTGCGCAGCACATTCGCGCCCCAATCCCCGGCTGTGGTGTTGGGAAAGGTGGAAACGCAACTCGCGTTGCCGGTCTGGTTACCCCCCACTGTGGAGTATTGGGCGATGGTTCCGGGCACATTTTCGACTTTTCAGGGGGAAGTTGTGATTCTGCGCCACCATCTCTGGCTGCCCCGGGTTGGGGGGACAGGTGGTTTGGGGAGGGGAAGGGGAGATTAGAGGATTAGAGATTGGAGATTCAGAGCGAATCTCCAATCCCCAATCTCCAGTCGCTCATTTATCCGCCGCAGCGCACGAGCGGCCCGGCGGGGTCAAGAGCAGTGTGAAATTCGTAGGTGCGTCCGCCGGATTCCAGAACGATTTTGTAGCCGGGGGTAATCACTTGGGCATACATCATCCCCGCTTGGGGGCAGCCCAGGCTGGAATCGGACCAATCCACCCCCTCCACGCTGACCACCTGCACACTCTCTGCCGAGGAACGGGCCAGGGTGGCCGCCTCGGCTTTGGCCCGTTCGATCAATTTTGTAGGAGAGCCGCCAACAGTCATTGTGTCACCTCCTCGCGATAGACCCTCTGGTGGAGAAGCAACTTCCGGTGTGGGTTGCGCTGTCGGCTCGACAACGGCGTTGTCCGCTTGCGGGGTAGCCGTTGCCTCGACCAGAGAACGCGCCGGCTGCGGATTGGCTGCGGGCGGGGCGGAAAACGTCTCACACCCGGCCAAGACCAATGCCAGCATCAGCACCACACCGACCCAGCGGGAAACGAACCCCGTATTTATCTTACCAGACTCTCTCATCACACGCGTTTGCCTATCCCTTTCCCTCCTGAGACGTAACGATAGTCTTTCAGATAATCATTTGTAGGGGCGCTTGCTTGCTGCGCC
>JACQGT010000253.1 GCA_016199425.1 Chloroflexota bacterium | reverse complement strand
CCCCTCGCCACTGATAACCGATTACTCCTCATCGGGCAGGGTATCCCACTCGTTGAGCGTCCAGCCACCTACACTGAGATAGAGCTTGGGCTGGTGGTCCTGGCTGAGGATCAGCACCAATTCGTCTTCTTCTGTGGCTGCAATGTCGTCCAGCCACACGCCTTTGTCTGTCAATTCTGCTACTATTGTACCAATCCAGTCCAAGCCTTGCAAAGGCTCTCCATCCAGATCGGCAAAAAAGAGCGCACCGTAGAGTTCAAAGTAGATATTGTTCTCCAGATAGAGGTCCAGATCAAAAACCTGGCGCTCGTCTGCTTCGGGTAGGTTGCCCTCGTCGTCGGCCAGGGACTCTTCCCAGAGGGCCAACCCCACGACCTTTTCCCCCAGCACTTCTTCTTCCAACTGTTCATAGAGTTCGTCGGTCAACCGACTGTTCATCTCGAAGCCTTCGCCGTCGTCCTCCGGCTCCACACCATTCGCTCGCATTGTGTTCTCCGTTCAAGAAGATGAGTAACAGTAACGATTCTCTCCATCAAAGAGCGGACGCAGGGCCTGATCGCGCCCGCCCGATTTTCATGCAGATCAGCGCAGATCAATGCAGATCATAAAAATCTGCGTCCCTCTTTTGCTGCTGACTGCGTTCCGGGCCGATGACAATCATCCGGGTGGGGATCGTCGTCGGCTCCTCGTAGAATTGTCCGCCAGCCCAAAAATGGCTGAACTGCATGGGCAACCCCTGGTCGATAAAGAGATTGGGGCCATTCATCACGTGAAAATGGAGATGGGGGCCGGGGGAATTGCCGCTGTTGCCCACCCGGCCAATCAGCGCGCCCCGGCGCATCATCTCCCCTTCGTTGACAGCCAGGCTGATCTGCTGCAAATGGCCGTAGTAGCTGAACTCCCCGTTGGCGTGGCTAATGGCAACCCCATTGCCCAGAATGCGGCGCATATCGCCCCGCAAAATCACCTGGTCCGGCACAGCGCCGGGCAGCATATCGGGCATATCGTAGCAGACGTAGGCCACTTTGCCGCCCGCGGTGGCGTAGACCGGCTGATCCCAACTGTAATGGTCGGTGAGGGAACGTCCATTGCCAGCGTAGGTACGGTTGTCCGGCCCTAGTTTTACAAAATCAATGGCGAAGGGCTGGCTGTAGACCTCCGATTTGTGAAAGTCGCTCCAGTCCCCGGCCTGGATGGCCCACCACGCGCCCTCCAACGGAAAGTGCAGATCGGTCTGTTGGGCGTGGGTGATTACGGGAATTTGCAGGAGCGCCTGCACATTTTGCCCGTCCGTCAGCGCTTGGGCCACGGCTGTCACGTCCAGATGGGTGAGCGGCTCGTAGGCGTGGAGCAGAAATTGCAGGCTACGCAGAGCCAGCCCTGTGCCCGCGGTGATGCTCAAATCGCTCTCACCCGTGCGCTGGCTGATGATGCGGGCCGGCCAGCGCTGCTCAAAGAGCAACTGATGGCCGTTGTAGCCCTGAAAAACCAACCCTTTGATAGTGACATCGCCGTTTTTGGCGGTGATGCCCAGGTCCAGGGCAATCTCCTGCACTGGGCCAATCGTTGGGAAAGGCAGGTTGTCGTAGACGGCGGCCACCAGCATAACCGGGCGGCTCTCCATTTCCAGGCTTGCCGGCTGTGCATCGGCTACTGCGTGCAGTTCTGTGATAGTCGTCAAAATCGGCCTTTCAGCGCAGATCAATTCCGATCATAAAAATCTGCGTCCCTGTCTTTCAACGCCCCTGTTTGATCTGGTGCAGCAGGCGGGGTCTGTTGATCAGAAAAGCATCCATCTGCGCCCGCTGGGCCGTGCGGCTGTGACGCTCCTTCGGATGCTCACCCCCTCTGGTTTCTCGAAAAAGCGACAACAGAGCGAGAGCCTCATCCGGCGCAATCCGGTAGTAGCTTTCCTCGGTTTCCAGGCTGTCCAGCCGCTCCCAGCGGTCGATCCAATCGTTCAGATAGAAGGTGTAACAGAGACGGCAGCGCCAGACACTGAGGGTGCGCTTGTCGTCGTTCTCGGTGGCGACGGTCAGCGCGCCCAAATTGGCGATGCGCCCGTGACAGGCCAGACAGCGTTCTGTGCCCGCGCCTACGCCGCTGCGCTCCACAATCTCAACGACAGGTGCTGGCGTCTCTCTATCCGACTTCCCCGCAAAACGGCTTTTCAGTGTCGCCCACCAACCGGACGCTTTTTGGGGGGGCGGTGCCGGAATTGATTCAACCCCAGGCAGAGCAGGCTGCTCGACAGCTTGCCAATGGGGGCACTCCATCGCCAGGGATGATTGCTCCCGGCTCTTGGCGGACGGCTCTGGGCTGGGGTCGTCACCCATCCACTTGCATAGCCCCAGCGGGATGCCATCTTCGTTGGCTGTTGCCTGAAGCGGTTGCCACCAGTGACAACTTCCGCAAACCAGCGCTCTCCGGCCTGTCGCAGTCAACGCCTCCATCAATGCGGGGACGATCTGCTTGCCATCTCCTCCAAGAAGCGACAGAAAGGGCTGATCTTCCCAACTGCCGTCACTTTCTTGCAGATAAATGGCACAACCCTCCGTCTCGCCCGGCCACAGAATTCTGGCCCAGCCGTGCGGCCGTGGGGTCACGTCCACTGTCTGCAAACGGACAATGTGGACGCGTGCCGTGCGGCTGCCCAGGTGTATCCCCGACATTGTTTTTGTGTTGTAGAGATGGAATCTGTTGTCATCTGTCATCGTGTCGAGCCTGCTCTCTATTCTACACCATTGACAGTCAGGAGAGAAAAGAGATTGGGGATTGGGGAGCGGGGATTGATGTGAGGGAGTGGACGGAGTAGACGGGCATGGGAGTTGCAAGCGGCAGGTTGCCACTGGAAGGTGTGACTCTCGGCATGTGGGCAGCACTCATTCATCTTCCTGCATTTCATCGGGTGATGGCAGCTTGTATCCACGCCACTTCAGAATCATAAAGGCATGGGCCTTGCGCAAAGTCAGATGACGCGCTCGGTTGCCCAGTCTCTGCAAGACGGCCTGTTCGTGAGGTGGGAGAACTGCCAGTTGATTCTTTTCCAGTAGAACGTCGTATTGCTCCTGCTCACTGTCGCTTAAACGTTGGCGGGCAATTGACCATAAGTTGTCGTCACTCACTCGATTCAGCTCGTCCAAGTCGGCATCGAAAGGTCGCGTGTGGAGATCGACAAGCACTGGCGCTGCTTCATTGAGCCGATCTGCCAGGAATTCCTCCAGCGGTTTGCGCGCCGCGGCCGCGCCCCAGGCATAGCGAACAATTGTCTCATCGGGAAGGTTAAGCACAACAGTCTGTGACATTGGGGATAGACTCCTTCCATCAAAAAAAGACCGCGGGCGAGACGCCAAAACGGTCAGCCAACCCGCGTATCTGGCGCACGTTCAACTCCCGTCTCCCGCCCAGAATCTCTGACACGACGCCCTGGGAGCCGACTTCGGGCAGGTTTGATTGGCTCAATCCGTGTTCTTCCATCAGGTAGCGCAGAGCGTCAACGCCTGAACTTTCAGGAATGATGACAGTTTCTTCTTCGTAGGTATAAATCAGCGACCCCAACGTGTCCAGCAAATTGTATAAGGGATATCGCTCGTCATCGCCTACTTCGTCGAGCAACTGGTCAAGCTGCACAACTGCACGGCTGTAATCCGACTCGCTCTGCAACCTGCTACTTGCCACTTTCTACCTCCTCACAAACGCACACAGCCACGCCACCAAATCCTCGATGTCGCCCAGATGGGCCGTCTCGAAGGGGGTGTGGGTGTAGCGGGCGGGGAAGGCGACCAGCGCCGAGGGGATGTCGGACCTCATCAGCGCGCCGCCGTCGCTGCCAAAGGAGCCAAAAACTGCGTGCTGGATGGGGATGTGGTTCTCCGCCGCGGTCTGCTCCAACGCCGCGGTCAGGGCGTAGTCGTAGTGGACCTGGGCGTCCTTATGCACGAGGATCGGTCCGTCACCCAGTCGAGCCGGCATCATCGACTCGCCCACACCCGGGATGTCGCCGGCCAGTCCGATCTCCAGGACGATGGCCGCGTCGAAAGCCTCCCGGTTGCCCGTGGCGTAGGCCCCCACCAGCCCGATCTCCTCCTGCACAGTACAGGCCAGGGTCAGTTGCCACTTCATTTCCTCCGCAGGCACGCGGCGGATGACTTCGGTGAGGATGGCGAGACAGGCCCGGTCGTCCAGAGCTTTCCCGACTACGTGGGGACCAAAGCGCGCGGTCGTCGCCTCCCAGATGACCCGCGTACCGGGGGTGACGCCCTGGGCGCGCAGCTCAGAAGCCGAGAGACCCGTGTCCACCCAGAAGTCATACCAGTCCATCTCCCGCGGTTCGGGCAGGGCCTGGGCCGCCAAATGGCCGGTCACCCCGCCGATGACGCCGGGAATCATTCCCGAACGAGCCAATACCCGCACCCGCTGGCCGAAGGCGAAGCTGTGGCGCTGGCTGGTGGTGCGCTGCCAGGCCTGGCCACCGGCCAGCCAGAGAAAGCCCCTGGGGTCGATGGCCCGCACCAGATAGCAGAGTTCGTCGGCGTGGGCGGCCAGCAGTAGCTTTGGCCCCGTCGCGCCGATGCGGGCCAGCACATTGCCGATGCGGGTGCGCTCCACCCGCGCCCCGGCCTCCCGCCAGAGGGCCTCCATCCGGTCCAGCACCAGCCCTTCTTGCCCTACCGGGCCGCTCATTTCGGTCAGTTCTTTGATGAGTTGATACATTGGGTAGCATCCATGAGATAGCTGTGTAAGGGGGGTGCTTAGTCGGCTTCGGGCGGAGAGGGATTCGGAATGGTAACGAAAGGCAAAGGGCGCTATTGAGCGGTTGGCAAGTCTAGTCGTTCATCAATCCACGCGCGCAGGAGCGCGCTGACAGACTTTTTTGCGGCAATCGCCTCCGCCCGCAATATGCCTTTGGTTACCGGATCGAGATGGACCGTTGCTCTCTCAGTGGCCTCCTTTTCGCCATTGAAGAGGACGATCTCAAAATAATCCGCCGGATAAAGATAATCCTCGCCCTCGTTGTCGATGACGCGCACTTCGCCTAGTCGTTGCTCATCCGCTGTTGGATGTAGTGCTTTGTAGATGTAACCGGTGGTCAGACTGGCCAGAGGCTCGTCGCGCACCGGTTCATCACCAAATTGAATATAGGCTTTGCTTTGAATGCAGCGGAGATAATTCATGACAGTTTCCTCAGCTTGCGCTTATCCTTTTCATCTCTGCCCCGATGCCGTGGGCTTCGAACCAGTGTAGCTCCACTTCTCACTGTTCGCCGTTGGTATATTCGACGATGGCGATACCCTTCAGCTTGCGCCAATTGGCTTTGCGGCCACCGGCGTAGATGTGGTTCAGGTGCTGGCGAATATCGACGCCTGTGCCTTTGGCAATCACTTGAATATCAGTGACGGCGCTGATAACTTTGAATCGCACGTTCTGCCTCTGGTGATTGAGCGCAGAGAGGCTCGCGCTCTCTACTGGGCGATACTATAGCACGACAGAAGGTTTCGCCAAAGCTGCGCAATTCTCCTGCCCGTCATCTACTTCCATGCCCGCCACCAGCAGGAAATTGGTGGTCAGCGCCGAGCCGGTGAGTAAAAAGGATGACCGGCTGTAGATGCGAATGAGGCCAAAGACCAGAATAATCGCCGGGACCACAAAGGGCAGCAGTGTGATGAACTCCACCAGCGGGCGGATTTTGGGGAAGCGCAAATGGACCCAATAGGAGGTGGGCACAATCAGCAGCATACTCACTCATCTGTTTGCCCTCCTTTGGGCCAAAACCATACGCGGAAACTCCCAATACAACAAATGCGGGCGAACAACAACCCGCAATCTGTGTGGGGGCCTCTATTGTATCACCAGGCATAACCGGCTGCAAGCGTCTTGCCGTTAATATACAGTTAACGATTATTGATCGTTTGCAGCACCCTGTGTACAGCCGCCAGTGTGGGCGGGATTGTCAACGGCTCACCTGTCATCTGCATAGCCGCGGGCACATCTTTTAGCCCGCTGCCGGTGTTGATGAGGATGACCGTTTCGTCCCGGCCCACCAGCCCATCCGCCAGCGCCCGTTGCAGCCCGGCGTAGGCTGCGGCCCCGGCTGGCTCGGCAAAGACCGCGCCCAGACGGGCCAGGGGCAGTATCGACGCCAGAATAGCAGTGTCCTCCACCAGCACAAACGCGCCGCCGCTCTGCCGCACCGCGTTGAGCGCCTTCACCGGGTCGCGCGGCGCGTTGACGCTGATGCTGTCGGCCCGGGTCGTCGCGGCCACGGGCAGGGGAATCTCCCGCCCGTCCCGCCACGCGTTGTACAGGGCCGGGCTGCCCGCGGACTGCACGCCGTAGATACGGGGCATCCGCTCGATCCAGCCCAGGGCCAGCAAATCATTGAAGCCTTTGTGGACGCCACCGATGATGCAGCCGTCACCGACGGAAACGAAAACAGAGTTTGGGGTTATGAGTTTGGAGTTATGAGTTAGGGGCGCACTGTCGTAACTCCTAGCTCCTAACTCATAACTCCTATCTCGGAACTCGCTCAACTGCTCCACAATTTCAAACGCCACCGTCTTCTTCCCCTCCGTCATATACGGGTTGTAGCCGGTGTTGCGGTTGTACCAGCCGAACTCGGCGCAGGCGGCCACGCACAGATCGAAGGCGTCGTCGTAGGAACCGTCCACGGCCAGCACCCGGCTGCCGTAGACGAGAAGCTGGGCGATTTTGGCTTTGGGCGCAGTCTTGGGAACGAAAATCACGCTGGCCTGGCCCGCGGCCGCGGCTTGACCGGCCAGGGCTGCGGCCGCGTTGCCCGTGCTGGCCGTGGCGACGACTGCACTGCCCTTCTCCTGGGCCCGGGCCACGGCAATGGCCGAGGCCCGGTCTTTGAAGGAAGCGGAGGGGTTGCGCCCGTCGTCCTTCACGTAGAGATTGGGCAGACCGATGCTCTCTCCTAAGCGCTTCGCATGTAGAAGCGGTGTGTTGCCCACGGGTAGGGGCGGCAGACTCTCCCGCTGCACAGGCAGCTGCGCCCACCAGCGCCCAATGGAGCGGTCCGGGTCTGCCCCGATCTGCTCCGGGGATGTGGTGGACCGGATAGCGGCGTAGTCGTACTCCACATCCAGCGTGCCCAGGTCGCTGCCCACATTCGGCCTACAGGCGCAGACGTACTCAATGGCGTCGGGCGCGTATTCTGTTCCGCAGCGCAGACAGCGGAGGGAGGAGAGGAAGGGGGGGCGGGGTGTAGTGTCAGATGTCATCGGTGGTCAAAGGGATGCTGGGATGCTGGCCGTCTACTCCATCATCTCATCATCCCAGCATCTACACAAAAAAGCAGTTCACGCGTCTCGTGTGATTACTTTCTCCACAATCTCATACGTCGTGCGTACGCAGTAGTGGAAGCTCTGCTCGTGCAGCCGCTCGTCGTGGGCGTGGGCGCGCTCGAAGATGTGGAGATCGTCGGCGGGGTGGGGCGAGAAGCCGAAAACTTTGACGCCCAGGGGCGCAATGGCCTTGGCGTCGGTGCCGCCGGTGACCAGATTGGGCAGCAGGTGGGTACCCGGCGCACGTTCGGCCATCACTTCACGGATTACATCCAGCAGCGGCCCCTCCAGCTCGGCTTCCAGGGCGATGGCAGGCTGCGCCGTGGCCCACTCGATCTCCAGATCGGCGGAGTCGGGGCCGAGCGCGGCGCGGATCTCCCGCTCAAAGTCGTCTCGGCTTTGCCCCGGCAGCAAGCGCCCGTCGATCCCCGCCTCCGCCACATCCGGGATGACATTGAGCTGGCCGCCGCTGCGCAGAATAGTGGGCATGGCTGTGTTGCGCAGAATCGCGTTCAGATTGCGCTGCATCGTCGGGTCGAGAGTCGCGGTATCCATCACCGCGCCGGGGTCTTCGCTGTGCAGCAGTTGGCGGAAGAAGAGTGCCGACTCTCCCTTTTGGGTGTTGGAGAGAACTTCCAAAAAGCGGCGGGTAGTGGCTGTCATATGGACGGGCAGCCAGGTGGAGCCGAGGCACTGCACAGCGCCGGCCAGACGGACGATCCCCGCGTTGGGCATGGGCACTGAGCCGTGGCCGGGCGTGCCGCGTGCCCGCAGCCAAAAACGGCTGGTGCCCTTTTCCCCGGCCTGAATAGTCATATAACGCACGCCGTTGATCTCCGCAGCGATGCCGCCGCCCTCGTTCAGGGCAAATTCTGCGTCGGCGAAGATGTCGGCGTGGTTCTCTGCCATCCAGCGTGCGCCGTACGCGCCGCCTGTCTCTTCATCGGCCAGGGCCAGGAAGATAACATCCCGTTTGGGCAGTTGTCCGCGGTCGTGAAAATTCTGTTTGATCAGCAGCAGTGTTGCCAGGGCCGCGGTCACCGTCTGTTTCATATCGGTTGCACCCCGGCCAAAGATCACCCCCTCTTCGTCTTTGTGTCCGGAAAAGGGGGGATGGCTCCATTTGTCCGGCTCTGCCATCACCACATCCAAATGGCCCATCAGCAGAATCGGCGGCAGTGAACCATCGCCCTTGAGCCGGGTAATCAGATTGGCCCGCCGCGGCGCGCTCTCCAAAATCACCGATTCGATGTCGTGTTGGGCAAGGACGTTGGCGATGTACTGCGCAGCCAGGCGCTCATTGCCGGGTGGGTTGGTGGTGTCGATCTGGAGAAGGTTGATAAAGTGGCGAGTGGCATCGGCCAGTGCCGGTGCCCAGTCGGTTTCCAACGGGTAGGACATGCCTTTTTCCTTTGTTGAGTCGTTGTAGGATGCGATGTGCGGAAATTTCAGTAGCTTTACGTCATTTAGCCTACGTGGATTATCGTACCTGAAAGTGGAAGAAACCACAAGCGCCCTTTGATCGTCTTTGCTATTCGGTCACTTCTTGTGTATACTCTACCCCATCCGATCCCCTCCCGGGTGTCAATAGCGTACGTATTCTCTACGCCCGTCTCTGTTTCAGACTCAATGCGGAGTATGAACACTGGTGAAGTCGTCCCCACACAACACGTCTACTTCAAAGTTATCTTTCTGGCAACTGCCTGCATTGGCCGTGGGTGATCTGCTGATGCTCTTGCTTTTTGTGGTGATCGGACGCATCAGCCACGGCATGACCAGCGATTGGCTGGTCAATGTCCTGCGCATTGCCACGCCTTTTGTGGCGGGGTGGTTCATTACCGCATTCCTCCTTGGGCTGTACCGTCCCCATCTGCGGGAGATGCCCGGCGCATTTCTGGCGCGTTCTGCGGCTGGCGTAGTTGTTGCGAATGGTCTGGCCTTTCTTCTACGCAGCGCATTCTTTCAAAACAGAGTGACCATCCCCTTCGCTCTGACATCCCTGGCTTTCACTGCGCTCTTTTTGCTGGCGTGGCGGCTTTTGTTTTTGGTCTTGCGTCGTCTATTGTCCGGCGCGGCGCTGGATGATACCGCCAATTCGTTAACCTAATCTTCGTCACCTGTTGACCTTTCGTTGATTTTCGTCTGCTATTCTCCCTATGCAGAGCGATTTTGCTCGATCCAGGAGCACACATGAGTCAGATTGCACCGTCTTCCACATTGCAACCGGCCACCACCCGGCCTGCCGTCAATCGTTGGCGCATCCTGCTTAGCGCGGTCGAGGGCTATCTCTATCTGGCCCCTACGCTGATTATTCTGGGCATCTTTGTCTACGCCCCTGTCTTCACCTCCTTCAACCTGAGCCTGAAGCGGGTAGCTCCCTTTGGCGGGCGAGAGATCTGGGTGGGCGCGGGCAACTACACCCGGCTGCTGAACAACCCGGACTATTGGAACAGCGTCAAAGTGACGCTGCTTTTTACCCTGGGCACCGTGCCCACTGGGCTGATTCTGGCCGTGCTGCTGGCGATTGCCCTCTCCTACCCGTTGAAGCACTTAAGCGGTTTGCACCGGTTGCTCATTTTTGTCCCAGTGATCATCAGCAGCGCGGTGGCCGGTGTCCTTTTCCGCTGGCTCTATCACCCGGTGGTGGGCTATATCAACTATCTGCTCACTTTTATCGGCATCGAACAGGGGCCGAACTGGCTGGCCTCCAAGCAGTGGGCGTTGTGGGCGGTGATCATCGCCACCATTTGGAAGGAGTTCGGCTTCAATGTCATCGTAGCCCTGGCCGGGGTGCAGAACATTGACGAGAGCTTCTACGACGCGGCCAAAGTGGACGGAGCTAACACCTGGCATCGTATACGTCACGTGACGCTGCCCCTGCTCACGCCAACGCTCTTTTTCCTCCTAATTATTAACGTGATTCATAGCTTTGAGGCCTTCGGCCAGATCCACGTGCTGACCGAGGGTGGGCCAGGCCAGGCTACAATGACAATGGTTTACCGCATCTTCTACGATGCCTTTGTGGGCACACCCCAACGAGGGATTGCCTCGGCCCAGGCCTATCTGTTGGCGCTGATGGTTATCGCCATGTCCTTTGTGCAGTTTTCCGGTCTTGGCAAAAGGGTACACTACCAATAATGGCTGCTACCACCCGTGGCCGTCTGCCTGGCGGTCTCAAACCTGTCGATCTCTTCTTCCACGTCTTTCTGCTGCTGGTGGGCGCGCTTGTGGCCGCGCCGATTCTAATTGCCTTTTTCAGCAGCTTCAAAGTGCCCAAAGAGGTCATCACCTATCCGCCCAGCCTGCTTCCCGGCACCTGGACTCTGGAGAATTACATTGTGGCCTGGGAGTCCAATCCCTTTGGCCGCTTTTTGCTCAACAGCACCATCCAGTCCGGGCTGATTACCCTCTTCCAGGTGATCTTCAGCATTCTGGCCGCCTATGCCTTCGCCGTTTTGGTCTTCCCCGGCCGCAATCTGCTCTTCTATGTGGTTCTGGGCAGCCTGATGATTCCTTTCGAACTGGTCTTTATCCCCAACTTTCAGACCATCAGCCGCCTGGGCTGGGCCAACACCTACGCCGGTTTGACTGTGCCCTTCCTGGCCAGCGCCTTTGGCGTCTTTATGCTGCGCCAGTTCTTTCTCACCATTCCCAAAGACCTGCACGACGCCGCGCATATGGACGGCGCGACCAATTGGCGCTATCTCTGGCAGATTCTTGTGCCTCTGAGCAAAGGCTCCATCGGTGCGTTTGCCATCTTCGCCTTCCTCAGCGCCTGGAATCAGTATCTCTGGCCCCTCATCATTACTGACGAGGTAGAGATGCGCACGGTCCAGATCGGCATCCGCTTCTTTATGGCAGACCAGGAGCGGGGTGCGGACTGGGGCGCGGTGATGGCCGGCTCGATTATCATCATGGCCCCCACACTGGTTGCCTTTCTGGTGGCACAAAAGCAGTTGGTGAAGGGAATCGCAATGACCGGTCTCAAAGGGTAGTGATCAGTGAGCAGTGAAAGTGACTCTGCGACTGCTCACTGATTACTGCTCACT
>JACQGT010000036.1 GCA_016199425.1 Chloroflexota bacterium | reverse complement strand
TCATCGATCTGGCCGCTCTCTCGTGGGTACTTCTCCCCGCCTCTCTGGGCGACTATCGAGTGAAAGCGTTGTCGAACAGTTTGCTCTTGCGCGTGATTACGCCGTAGATGGAAGACGTAGGACGGATTGGCAATCGCCCCACAGCAACTGATTGTGAACAGACCCAAACCAATAGGGAGAACGTATGCAAGCACTTATAAGCAAAAGAGCAACGACCGATTATCCCATCCATCCCCTCCTGGCCGAGCGCTGGAGTCCCCGCTCCTTTGCCGAGGGGTCTATCCCCGCGGATGTGCTGGGCAGTCTGTTGGAAGCGGCCCGCTGGGCGCCCTCCTCACGCAACGAACAGCCCTGGCGTTTTGTCGTTGTCCAGCGAGAGGACGAAGCAGCCCACAGCCGGGTGCTGGAGACACTGTCCGGCAACAACCGTTTGTGGGCTGACCGCGCGCCTCTGTTGATCGTCGGGATTGCCAAGAAGACCGTATCCCAATCCGGCGCACCCAACAGCCACGCCTGGTACGATCTGGGCCAGGCTGTCGCCCATCTGTCGGTCCAGGCCAGCGCTGCCGGGCTACACGTACACCAGATGGGTGGTTTTGATAAAGCACAGGCCCGGATCGCGCTGGAGATTCCCGACGGTTTTGAGCCGGTGGTCACCATCGCCGTCGGTTATCTGGGCAGTGTGGCAGACCTGCCGGAGCAGTTGCAGGCAAGAGAAGCTGCCGAACGCAGCCGTCGCCCCTTGCGCGAGAGCGTCTTCCGCGGGAAGTGGGGCGAGACGGCGGACATTTAGCATGAATCTGACGAATGAACTTTTGATGCAGGCGACCGACACCCTCGCCGTCCAGGACCCAGACCTGGCCGGTGTCGTCGCCCGCTTCGGTTATCCACCCCTCTGGTTCCGGCAGCCGGGCTTTGCTGCGCTGCTGCAATTGATTCTAGAGCAGCAGGTCTCCCAGGCGTCGGGGCAGGCCGCCTATGACCGGCTGCTGGCGGTGGTGGGCGCAGTGACGCCGGAGTCCCTGCTGACTCTGGACGACGACAGCCTGCGCGCCGTCGGTTTCAGCCGTCAGAAGGCGCGCTATGGACGTCTGCTGGCCCAGGCCGTGCAGAGCGGCAGCCTGGACGTGGACGCTCTGGCACAACTGGACGACGAAGGCGTGCGTACGGCGTTGCAGAAGATCACCGGCATCGGCCCGTGGACGGCAGAGGTCTATCTGCTGATGGCCCTGCTGCGCCCAGACGTCTGGCCGCGAGGCGATGTGGCGTTGGCAACGGCGGCCCAGCAGGTGAAAGGGCTGCCCGCCCGCCCCTCCCAGGCGGAACTTCACGAGCTGGCCGAGCAGTGGCGGCCCTGGCGCGCGGTGGCGGCGAGGCTGTTGTGGCATCATTATTTGAGTTCGTAGGAACCAATCATCGCATCGCCCTGTCAGCGGAGTGCGGAATACGAAATACGGAATCCATGGAGTCGCCACCTGCCATCCTTCGACAGGCTCAGGACACCGCCTGCTACCTGCAACCTTCCCCCTTTGGAACGTTCCTTCCTTCCCCTGTGATCGGACTCTGGTACTCTTTTCATTATGACAACGACAACGGCGGCCGCTTTGGAAATTGATTTGACTCTCCCTTTTATCAGCGGTGACCTGGCGGGCGTGGGCGGTAGTCTGCGCGCCAGCACGGATCATTTTATTGTGGAGGAAATCCCTCTCTACGAACCGTCCGGCGAAGGCCAGCACCTCTACGTGAACATCACCAAAGAGGGGTTGACCAGCCGGGATGTGGAGATGGGTCTGGCCCGGGTCTTTGGCGTTGCCAACCGGGACGTGGGCAGCGCGGGGATGAAGGATAAGCACGCACGCACGACCCAGACCTTTAGCCTGCTGGTGAGCCACGTGGACGAGGCTTTTGTCCAGGCCGCGCCAGAACGCATCGCCGCCGGGCTGCCGGTGACGGTCAATTGGGCCAGGCTGCACAAGAACAAACTTAAGCGCGGCCATCTGCTGGGCAACCGCTTTACGATTACCATCACCGATCTGGCCGTGACGCCGCAAGCAGCCGTGGCACGGGCACAGGCCATCATCGCTACACTGGCAGAGCGGGGGCTGCCCAACTTCTACGGCCCCCAACGGCTGGGGCGCGAAGGGGCGAATGTGCAGCGGGGCGCGGAACTTTTGCGCAACAAGCAGCACGTGCCGGATCGCTGGCTGCGCAATCTGCTCTTGGCCAGCGTGCAGAGCTATCTGTGCAACCGCTATCTGACCCGGCGCATTCTCGACGGGACCTACGATACGCTGTTGCTGGGGGACGTTGCCAAGAAGGTGGATACGGGCGGCCTGTTCGAGGTGACAGATGTGGACGCGGAAAATCTCCGCTACGCAGCCCAGGAGATCAGCTTTACCGCGCCTATGTATGGGCCGGATATGTGGGCCGCCACCGGTCTATCCGGCGCGCTGGAGGCGGAGGTGCTGAGCGCAAGCGGCTTCACCATCGAGCAGATGGCAAAGGCCCGGCTGACAGGAACCCGGCGCATGGGTCGTCTGCGCCTGACCGATCTGGCCGTGGAAGCGAACGAAGAGGGGCTGATGGTGCGTTTCTCCCTGCCCAAAGGCGCATTCGCTACCACGCTGCTGCGGGAATTAATGAAGAACGACGACGGCGCGCTGGCTTCTGTGCCCGAAGAGGATGAGTGATATGAGCAGGGAGGGCGACGGCAGACCGCAGACCGCAGACCGCAGACGATAGACCGCCGTCAGTCGTCCGCCATCCGCTGTCAAGTTCGTGGAGATTTAGATGACTGAGCAGAATCGCATTGGTAGGTATCGCCACTACCAACGAGACCAATGGACATCAGGTATGGAATTGCCCCTTTTCCCGTTAGGCACGGTCCTCTTTCCGGGGATGCTGCTGCCCTTGCACATTTTCGAGCCGCGCTACCGGGAGATGATCAACCGCTGCCTGGACGAGAAACTGCCCTTCGGCGTTGTGTTGATTCGCGAGGGAAAAGAGGTGGGCGAGACCGCTCTTCCCCACGCCATCGGCACCGCGGCCCGTATCACCCGTGTGGACCGCAAACCCGATGGGCGCATGGATATTGTGGCCGTGGGGACCAAACGTTTCCACATCCAAGAGTTGAACTACAACCGCCCGTATCTGACCGGCGAGGTGAGCCATTATCCTGTGCTGAACGGGGATACCCGGCTGGCGGTGGAGCAGGCTCAGCGTGTGCGCCCCAAAATTATGCGCTACGTGGAGCTGATGACCAAAGCCACGGGGATTCAATTGCAATTGGACCAGTTGCCCGAAGAACCGACGACTCTGGCCTTTTTGACGGCCATCGCGCTGCAGGTGAGCGCCGCCGACAAACAGCGTATGCTCAACCAGGCGGGCATCCCTGAAATGCTGGACCTGGGCAATTATCTGCTGGGTTGGGAGCTGCAACTGCTGCAATATATGGTGGACAGCCAGGATGTGGTCCACTCACTGACTGGCGGGCCAACCGGCTATCTCTTTGCAAACTGAGCAAATCCCATTACCTCATCATCCCTTCCCCAGCAGCCCAGCCAAATTCTTCCCCAAAATCCGCGTTTTGTCCTCCTCCGTCACAAACTCGCAGTGGGTGCGAAAGGCTTCCAGCGCCTGCCGGTAGGTGATGTTGCGCCTACAGACCGGATAATCCGAGCCCCAGCAGAGACGCGTCCCGCCATATGCTTCGTATAGTGGACGCACGATCCCGTCGATGGTATCCCGGTGGGGGAAGTTCCACTGGGGGCCGGCGGTGGAGTAGTAGAAGCCGGACACTTTGATGTGGATGTTCGGGTATTGGGCCGAACCCAGCACCAGCCGCAGATTTTCCTCTTGCCCCACGCCGGGATGGCCCAGATGGTGGATCAAAATCGGCAGGGACGGAAAGGCCGCGGCGATACGATTGATGGCCGGGTGGTGCTGGGGACGG
This sequence comes from Chloroflexota bacterium, assembly GCA_016199425.1. Classification (GTDB taxonomy): domain Bacteria; phylum Chloroflexota; class Anaerolineae; order Caldilineales; family Caldilineaceae; genus JACQGT01. Next base: position 505 of record JACQGT010000036.1, on the reverse strand, counting down.
CAGGCGATGCTGGCGATCAGCCCCAACTCCGCGGCCACAGCGCAGAAGGCCAGCCCCTCTTCGCTGGCAAACCAGCTTCCGTCGTCGTCCCGCTTGACGTAGTGGGTAAAAGCGGACAACTGCCAGCGCTGTGCGGCCTGGCGCAGACGCTCCGCCGCGCCGGGCAGGTGGTAGGTCTCCGACCAGGAGCAGTCTACATCCGCGCATTGGATGATGCGGTCCGGGTGGCGGCGCACCGCGGCGGCAATGTAGTCGTTGTTGGCCGGGTTGTGGTCGATCCCCGCGCAGACAAGAAAGGCTTTATCCACCCCGTTGGCGTCCATCTCAAAGAGAAGCTGGTCGATGGCGCTGCGCGAGTAGAAATCGGGCACAGGCGGCTGGTAGGGCCAGCGTTCCCAGGCGTGGCAGTGGCTGTCGATAAGCATTTGTGTTACCCATTCTGTGTGGCTGTAAGGACGCGGAGCGTCCGGGAAGACGTTCCCACGCAGGAGCGATGGGAACGAGT
>JACQGT010000244.1 GCA_016199425.1 Chloroflexota bacterium | reverse complement strand
GGCTACAACCACACCTACGCGCCCTACACCATCCGCGCCCAGGAGATTGTGGCGTCGGGCGCGCTGGGCGAGCTGCAATACGCCCACGGCATCTTCAACCAGCACGTCTTGCGTCTCTATCAGGGCAAAGCCACCGGCATTGGAGAGGACAGGGATCGGGTCGTCCACAGCCCCGCCGATGTCTACAGCGATCCCCGACGTTCCGGCGGCGGACACGGCCACTTGCAGATCACCCACCTGGCCTCCCTGCTCTTTTTTATCAGCGGGCGGCGGGTGCGCCGGGTGCAGGCGCGTATGAGGAACTACGGGCTGGCCGTGGATTTGGTGGATGCACTTCTGGTGGAGTTTGACAACGGCAGCCTGGGCAGCATCGGTGGCACAGGCAATATGGCCGGGGGACGCAAGATTGACCTGCAACTCTACTGCGAGGAAGGCTGGATCGACATCGACGAGGCGGCGGGGACAGCGCGCATCCGCCAGGGGGAGACGATCCACGAAGAGGCGCTGACCGACGAGAACCGCCACTACTACCGCCACGCCACCACCAACAATTTCGTCGAACTCATCCTGGGCCGGGCTGCCAATCACGTCTCCGGGGAGGTCGGCTGGCGGGCTGTGGAGCTGCTGGACGCGGCCTACCGCTCCGCCCAGGCCGACGGCGCGGCGGTGGAAGTGGCGGCACTGTATGACGGCGGACGGCGGACGACTGACGACTGACGACTATTCTGCCGTCTGCGGTCTGTCGTCTGCTGTCAGCCACCCGGCGTTGGCGTGGCCTCTGGCTGCGCGCCTTCGGGTTGCTCGCCTTCGGGCGCTGGTGAGGGCGTGGGGGTCAGCAGCGTCTGCACGTAGTTGGGCACGCCCTTGGGCGGCGCAGGGCAACTGGCCGGGTCCGTACGGTTGGCTTCCGAGAGGCTCTCCCCTTCCCAAACGCTGTCAATCAGCGCAGCAATCTTGGACGGGTCGTTGATCACCAGCACATCTGCCCCACCGGAGGTGATAAAACGATCCACTTGGGTATTGGTAATGGCCGCGGCTCGCACATTCTGGGGTTCCAGCGCCACCGCGAAACGGGCCAGATCGAGCATCTGCAAGAGTGCCAGGTCTGTCCCGAACATTTGCTGGAAGGCGCTCCACAATTCGGGGACGCGCAAGAGCAGATTGGTATTCAACGCCTGGTCACGCAGCGCCCACAGGAATTGGCGTTGGCGACGGGCACGGCCAAAGTCGCTCTCGATCAAACGCAGGCGCACAAACCAGCGCGCACTCTGCCCGTCCAGCAGATTCTCACCTGCGGGAAGGGTGAAATAGTCCCAGCTCTGCTCGTCCAAGTCGTAGATCAGCTCGTAAAAGGGGCAGTCCAAATCGACAGTCACCCCGCCCAGAGCGTCCACTACCTGCTCAAAGCCCGACATCTCCACCCGCACCCAATGGCTGGTTTTCAGCCCCATCGTCTCCTCGACCACCTGGGAGAGCAACGCGGGGCCGCCGCCGGGGGTTCCCAACACCTTTTCGCCCAGATAATCCACCTGGTTGATGCGCGCCGTGCCGTAGCCGGGGATCGGCAAATAGAGGTCACGGGGGATACTGAGGACAGCGGCCCGGTTGTAGGTGCGGTCGATGCCGATAATCATCAGTGAGTCCGTGCGCCAACTGCCATCTTCTGGGCGGCGATCCGTACCCAACAGAAGCATATTGTCGGTCTCGCGCAGGCTGAAGGGGGGCGGGATGGGTGTAGCCGTCGGCGTCGGCACAGGCGTCGGGGTGTAGATAGGGGTGGCCGTTGGGGTTGGCGTTGCCATCCCCTGGAAAATTTGGGTCATCTCAAAGCCGCTGGCCTGGCAGCCGGCCAGAACAAAAGCAACCAGCAAAAACAACGACGTGCATAGATACGATTTTCGACTCATCTTCCCCTCGTACTCAAATCACTGTTCTGAAAATAAGGACACGGATTGTCAGGATTCACACGGATTCAATCTGCGCAATTCTGCGGTTATGGGATCCAATACCGTAGGGGCGCAGCAAGCAGCGTCCCTACGGTACAATTACGGACATTGTACCCGATCACCCTCTGCGCCCACTGTATTGGTTTGGAAAAGGGGTGGTCGTTCAAAGAGAGTCTGCATTCGTTCGGCAACCAGCGGCCAATCGGCGATGAAGACCGACATGCCCCCCCGCCAGCCGGATTTTACCAGATCGGGCGGAGAAATGACCATCCCGTGGATGTCGTCCTCGGCCAGGTTCAGGGCAAAGCGGGCAAGGCGGATGGCATCCACGAAGCCGATGTCGGTCTGCACGGAATCGCGCAGGGCAGCGTAGAGAGCAGGCAGATTAGGCAACTGATTTTCGTTCAGAAGCTGGTTGCGCACAGCCCACACCATTCGCTGCTGGCGGCGCGCCCGCTCCAAATCACCGCCCTGGTTGCGCGCCCGCACATAGCCCAGGGCCATCTTCCCGGCCAGCCGGTGTGTGCCTGGCACCAGATAGAGATTAATGTCTTCTTCGGGCAGGTATTCATAGACCCGGCACTCGACATCAATCTCAACGCCGCCCAGAGCATCCACCACTTTCTTGAAGCCCTCGAAGTCGAAGCGCAAAAAATGGTGGATGGGTACGCCAATCTTCTCTTCCAGAATCGACGCCAACAGATCAGGCCCGCTGCCTGGCTCGTCCTGTTCGCCCAAAAAGTCGATGACGTTGATTTTGTTGGGGCGGTGTCCCGGAATCTCGTCCATATAAATATCCCGGGGCAGAGAGATCGCCGCGGCCTGCCGGCCGGCCATATCCAGCGCAATCAGCATCAGCACATCGGTCCGCCAATGGCCTTCGTGGGGACGGCGATCCGCGCCCAGCACCAAAACGTTGACCGTGCGGCTCAGGGGCGGCTCGATGGGTGTCTCGGCAATCTGTGCTTCCTGGGCCCCGGGAAGCTCGACAAAATGGGGTTTGACAGCCAAACCGGTCTGATCGGGCAGAGCATCGGTTGGGGCAGGTGCAACGGTAGGGGTCGGGGCAACCGCAGCCAGGCGAATCGACGCATCTGCCACAGAGACCCCGGCAGCATCCGCGCTGGCTTCCACCCCAGATGCTGCCCCGGCGCGGGAACGGGTGCAGCCGCTCACAGTCAGCACAAGAACCAACACCAGATTCAAAAGGACGATCCGCTGTGCTTTCATTCGGCGTTCTCACCGATCAATTCATCAAACAGCCGTTGACAGATGGGATAGCGCCAGGTGTGGCCTGACCGAAATTCCTGCAAATTTCTGTGGCCGCGTTCGGCGTAGCGCACCGATTGTATCACCATTTCCAGTTTGTCCACATCTTTTACCAGCCGGGCTTCCGGCGTGGACACGGCGTCGTACTCACGCCACAGGTCGATGTAGCGCGCACCGCCGGGCAGATCGGCCAGCAGATCAGCGATGATACGTTCTTCGGCCGCGTGCTTGGCCTCTGCACCCAACGCCTCTGTGGAGCGTTTGGACAGATCGGTCAGCAGACTCTCGGCCAGGTCGTGGATCAGCGCCAGGGAGACCACCCGTCCCACGTCCAGCGCACGCTCCAACCCCTGGGCCGCCGGGTCCGTATTCACCGCCTCGGCCAGAAAAAGGGCGTAAATCCCAACCAGACAGGTGTGGTCCGCCAGGGATTCCGGCTGGACCACACCAGCAAAGAGCCAGCCCGTGCGGGGCAGGCTTTTCAGGTAGTTGGCCTGGCGGAAGAGAGTGAATAGGGATGACAAGATGATGGGATATGAGTTAGGAGTTTTGAGTTGCGTGGTCGACCACCTAACTCAAAACTCCTAACTCAAAACTCCTAACTCCCGCCGCAGCAAATCCAGCGCCCGGTTGCCGATCCAGGCGGTGCTGATGCCGTCCCGCCCGCCGAAAGGGAAACGGGCCGTGCGCACGCCGTTGGGACTAGCCAACGCCAGCCACGTCTGCCCCGGCGTCTGGGAGTAAAAGTCCTCGTCGGGCTGGCCTGTGGAGACAATCGCCAGGCCATAAGTGGCTCCAGCCGCCCCGCGCAACTCCACAGCCATCCGGCTGACCTGGGCCTCGCCTACGCTGTCACCTGCGTTCGCATCTACCCGCGCGTCGGCCACCCGTTCCCCGCCGCCCTCCACACCCCGCAGGCGGTCGGCAATCGCGCCGGCCGAGGAGGTTTCCAAGAGAGCGACGGTGGCATTGGCCTCCTGCAATAGACGCACAAGAGCCGTCTCGACGCTCTCCTCCGGGGTGGAAGTGTAAATGTACTGGCCCACCCGCTCCCGCACCTGGGCCTCCATCTGGTCCAACAGGGCCTCGGCCTCGTCCGCGCTGGCAGCCCGGGCCGCAATGCGGATGTCCGCCTGGCCCAGGTGCGCGGCCAGCCCGACCGACGGGTTGCCTGCATTCATCAGTTCGCCCAGTTGGCTGTCCAGCGCACTCTCGCCGATGCCCACTGTGCGCAGGATACGTCGCCGGATGATACCCACGCCGCCGGTCAGGGTGAGGATGTAGGGCAGGACCGATTCGGTCATCATCCGCTTCATCTCCCGGGGCACACCAGGCATGGCGATAATCCGCGCGCCGCGGCCGTGGCGCAAATCTGGCGCGATAAAGCCAGGAGCCGTACCCACCGGGTTGGGGATAACGGTTGCTCCCTGCGGGATGTAGGCCTGGCGCAGATTGTTCTCGGTCATTGTGTTGCCCCAACGGGCAAAGCGCTCGCGCAGCTTCTCCACAATCGCCTCATCCCGCACCAGTGGGCGACCCGTGGCATTGGCGATGGCGTCCCGGGTGATGTCGTCGGCGGTGGGGCCGAGACCACCAGTGACCAGCAGCACGTCGCTGCGCGCCAGGGACATCTCCAGCACACCCCGGATGCGCGGCTCGTTGTCGCCCACAGTTGTCTTGTAGTAGAGGTTGACACCAACTTCCCGCACCTGTTGGGCGATCCAGGCGGCGTTGGTGTCCACAATATCGCCCAGCAGGATTTCCGTGCCGGTGGTAATGATTTCCGCGGAGAGAGGCGTGGGTTGACTCATAAGGGGACCTTTGGAATGATTGGAGAATTGAGTCGTCAACGAACCGATTCAGGCACTCACCAGTTCAGAAACGTTCAACAACTGCTGACCAATGGCGGCCTCAGCCATCTTCAAATCGTATGCCATTTGGAGATTGAGCCAGTATTGGGGCGATTGTCCCAGTGCGCGGCCAAAGCGCAGCGCGAGTTCGGCTGTCACTGGGTGCGTGCCCTTAACAACGTGAGATACCCGCACAGTTGATACACCAATGGCACTGGCAAATTGTGATTGGGGAATACCCAGTTCACTCAGTGTCTCGGCCAAAAATTCGCCCGGATGAATGGGCGGTAAACCACTCGTACTCATGACAACCTCTTTTTAGTTCGTCATCAGCAAACGACCGAATCATCCCAGCATCCCATCAATACTCAGTACAGATGCTCCCCGCCGGTCCGTGACCGGCGGGCGGGTCACGGACCACGCCCGGAGCATTGCG
>JACQGT010000236.1 GCA_016199425.1 Chloroflexota bacterium | reverse complement strand
GCTGCTGGTGCTGGCGGGGGTCGGCTGGGTATGGAGCGCGGCCAGCCTCTACGGGCTGCACTACCACCGCCACTTTGCCGAGGTGCGCGCCTTTCAGGGCGAGGAGATTGGCCTGACGCTGGAAGTGCAGAACCGTAAATTTCTGCCCCTGACGTGGCTGACCGTTCAGGACATCTTCCCCGTGGAGCTGCCCATCCGGGAGACAACGATCAGCTTCAATGCGGCGACAAACCAGGGCGAGTTTCGCACTTTCTGGATGCCCAACGCCTTCCAGCGCCTCAGCCGCCACTTTACCATCCAGTGTACGGCCCGGGGTTTCCACAAATACGGCCCCGCGCTGGTGGAGACGGGGGACGGCTTCGGCTTTTTCAACCGTTCTGCCCGCTTTCTGGACGAGCAATTCCTGATCGTCTACCCCCGTATCTACTCTGTGGCAGAGATGGAACTGCCGGCCAAGAATCCCTTTGGCGCTCTACGCGCTCACGGCCATCTCCACGAAGACCCCCTGCGCACCGTCGGCGTGCGCGCCTGGGCCAGCGGCGACAGCCCGCGGCGCATCCATTGGAAGGCGACCGCCCGCCATCAGGAACTGCTCAGCCGGGTCTACGAGCCGAGCAAAGAGCAGCAGATTCTCATCTTCCTCAATGTGGCGACGCTGGAACGCCACTGGTTCGGAACGATCCCCGAATTGCAGGAGCGTACTATCAGTGTAGCGGCCAGCCTGGCCGCCCTGGCCGCCGAGCAGCGGCTGCCCGTCGGGCTGATCGCCAACGGCACACTACCCGGCAGTGACCAGCCCTTGCGTCTGCTGCCCGGGCGCAACCCGGCGCAGTTGACCCGTATTCTGGAACTGTTGGCCGCGGTGACGCCCTTTGCCAGCGACCCGATTGAGCAGTTGTTGCTGAAGGAAGCGCCCCGGCTGGGCTGGGGAACGACAATCGTCGTCGTCACGGCCATTGCCCACGCAGCGCTGCTGGCCTCCCTGCTGGAACTCTCGGAAGCAGGCCGCCCGGTGGTTCTCTTTACCCTGGCCGAGAAGCCGCCCACCCAATATCTGCGGGGGATTCCTGTCTATCACCTGCCCCATCTGACCGACGATCTGATTCTACCCCAACTTCTGGACAAAAATAAGGACACGGATTGACACGGATTAATGGAACCACAATTTTCGCCCTTCCGAGATCGAAACGACGCCGGTCAGCGGTTGGCGCTCCATCTGGCCCACTACGCCGACAGACCGGACGCTGTCGTGCTTGGCCTGGCCCGGGGCGGGCTGCCCGTGGCCCAGGCGATTGCCCAGGCGCTCCATCTGCCCCTGGACGTCCTACTCGTGCGCAAGTTGGGTGTGCCCGGCCACGAGGAGCTGGCCTTCGGTGCGATTGCCGCCGGCGTGCGGGTCTTGAATGAGGATGTGGTGGCCCGGCTCAACCTGCCCGAAAGGGTCATCGAAGAGACAACCCAGCGGGAGTTGGCTGAGCTGGCCCGGCGCGAAGCGCTCTACCGGGGCGAACGCGGGCCAGCGGAGGTCGAGGGACGCACGGTGATTCTGGTGGACGACGGCCTGGCGACGGGAGCTTCTATGCGGGTGGCTCTGATCGCGTTGCGTCAACACCGGCCAGCGCGTATCGTCGCGGCTGTGCCGGTGGCCGCGGAAGGCAGTCTGGACGCCATCGCTGCCGTGGCCGATGAGTTCGTTTGTCCCCTCATCGTACCCCTTCTCTTCGGCATCAGCGTCTTCTACGGCGACTTTTCCCAAGTCAGCGACGCCGAAGTGCGGACGATTCTGGCCGACGCGAAAAAGTGATCAAATGATTGCCGCTGGAATTTGACATTCCCCCCGCTCCGGTGTACTCTCATTACAGTTTTTCCGTCTTTCTTGGACCCAATTGATGCAAGCCCAACTGTTCGTCGCCAAGAAAAAGAGCAAGAAGCAGAAACCCGACTGATTCTGTCTGGGATTTTGTGTTTGCTCGCTGACGATGCAACGCAACCGGCCATCCAGACAGGATGCGCCGGTTTTTTTGCGCCCTTTCCCAGCACGGGGAAAAGCGACTGGCGATCAGCGATTGAGAAGCGCAGATCGTCGCACTTCAGAATCGCCAGTCGCAAATCGCCAGTCGCCAGTCGCCAATCTCAGGAGACCGTATGTCCCTCGAAAATTTCGCCATCATCGAATCCACCCTGCGCGAAGGGGAACAGTTCGCCAACGCCTTCTTCACCGGCGACCAGAAGGTGGAGATCGCCCGCCTGCTGGACGCCTTCGGCGTGGAATATCTGGAGTTGACTTCCCCGGCGGCCAGCCCCCAGAGCCGGGAAGATTGCGCCCGCATCGCCGGGCTGGGGCTGAAGGCCAAAATTCTCACCCACACCCGCTGCCATATGGACGACGCCAAACAGGCCATCGACACGGGCGTGGACGGCATCGACGTTCTCTTTGGCACAAGCAGTTTTCTGCGTGAATTTTCCCACGGCAAAGATATTCCCTACATCATCGAGCACGCCATCGAAGTCGTCGAATTCATCAAAAGTCAGGGGCTGGAGGTGCGCTTCAGCAGCGAAGACTCCTTCCGCAGCGATCTGGTGGACCTGCTCACCATCTACCGGGCCGTGGACAAAATCGGCGTCAACCGGGTGGGCATTGCCGATACGGTGGGCGTGGCCAATCCCCGCCAGGTCTACGATCTGGTGCGCACCCTGCGCGGCGTTGTGCGCTGTGACATCGAATTCCACGGCCACAACGACACGGGCTGCGCCATCGCCAACGCCTATTGTGCGCTGGAAGCCGGGGCCACCCACATCGACACCTCCGTCCTGGGCATCGGCGAACGCAACGGCATCCCCCCCCTGGGCGGGATGATCGCCCGTATGTATACCCACAACCCGGAGCAGATTCGCAACAAGTACAACCTGCCCCTGCTGCGGGAAGTGGAGAATACCGTGGCCGGGCTGGTGGGGGTGGATGTGCCCTTCAACAATTACATCACCGGCTACACCGCCTTCACCCACAAGGCGGGCATCCACGCCAAAGCGATTCTCAACAACCCCAGCACCTACGAAATCCTCGACCCGGGCGACTTCGGGCTGACCCGCTATCTCCACATCGCCCACCGGCTGACCGGCTGGAACGCGGTGAAACAGCGGGCCGAGCAGTTGCAGCTCAACCTGAGCGACCCCCAGGTGAAGGAAGTCACCGCGCGTATCAAAACCGAGGCAGACCGGCGCAAGCTGAGTCTGGACGACGTGGACGCGCTGCTGCGGGCCTATCACAGTGAGGCTGTGCAGGCAGAAGGCATCGGGGAGTTGATTCCTGCGGGCTGATGTGGGAAACTGATGGGGAAAAGATTGGGACGCAGATGAACGCTGATTGAAAAATACGACAACGAGCCACAACCCGATCTCTTTCTCTGGATAGATGTAGCGGGTAAAGGCCAGGCCAGTGTTGACGACGAGGATTATTTGGTTGGCGCGCCCGATCTGGTGATCGAAGTAGCCGCAAGCAGTGCATCCTACGATTTGCACGACAAACTGGAAATGTACCGGCACAACGGCGTTCGCGAATATGGCGTCTGGCGCACATACGAGAAGGCATTTGACTGGTTTCGGCTGGACGGGGACGATTTCCAGCCGATTGCGTCGGACGAGAGGGGCGTCATTGCCAGCGCGACTTTCCCTGGGCTGTGGCTGAATGTGCAGGCGCTGCTGGCGGGGGATCTGGCGGCGGTGATGGCCGATTTGCAGACCGGTTTGCAGAGCGAAGAACATCGACAATTCGTAGAGTGGCTGGCATCCGATGACAACAAACCCAGCGAATGATCCCCCGGCGTGGGCCACCCGCGCCACCCACACGGCCTTCCGCAACCGCTGGCTGGCGGTGGAGATCGACGAGGTTGAGCTGCCCACGGGCGCGGCCTACGAATACACCCGTCTGCTGTCTGCCGCGGCGGGAGTAGCGGTGATTGGCTTCAACGCCGCCGGGCACGTATTGCTGGAACGGGAATACCGCCACGGCGTGGGCCAGGTGGTTTGGCAGCTTCCCGGCGGGCTGGCGGATGGGGACGCAGATCTGCGCGCCGCGGGGCTGCGGGAATTGCGGGAGGAGACCGGCCACGCGCCGGCACAGGTCAACGACGAGACGGTGCGCTATCTGGGCAGTGTGTGGGACAACCCCGGCTTTGGCACAGCCATCAGCCACGTCTACGCGGCCTGGGGATTGGAGCGGGTGAGCGATACCCGGCGCGACCCCGGCGAATTTGTCGCCCTGCATTGGGTCACACCCGCGCGGCTGAAAGAAGCCGTGCGCGCCGGCGTCATCCGCGACCGGGTGGTGGTGGCCGCGGTGGGGTGGTTGGTTCTGAACGGCTGGATGTAGACAGACTGCGTATTTCGTATTGCATAGGGTGGCGTAGCCACAAGCCAAAGTTGGTCGTCGAAACGTGAAACGTGAATCGTGAGATCAGTGGCGTTGGTTCACGTTTCACGAGTCACGTTTCTGGCCGAAGAACTAACGCACATGACG
>JACQGT010000233.1 GCA_016199425.1 Chloroflexota bacterium | reverse complement strand
GGGCTGGAGATGGGCGCGGACGATTATATCACCAAACCCTTCGATATGGACGTTCTGCTGGCCCGGGTGAAGGCTGTGTTGCGCCGGGGACAGCAGAACCGACCCCTCCCTGCGCCTGCCCAGCCCATTGGGGTTGGCGATCTGCGCATCGACCCGGCAGCCCACGAGGTGACTGTGGCGGGCAAGCTCGTAGAACTGGCCCCGAAGGAGTACGACCTTCTCTATTATTTGGCCCAGCGTGCGGGTGAAGCTGTGCCGTTGGAAGAGATTGTAGCAAATGTGTGGGGTGATGAATGGGCAGGCGAAACCCAAACCGTCTACGTCCACGCGCGCTGGCTGCGCACGAAAATTGAGATGGAACCCAACAAACCCCGCCGTCTGCTCACCGTCCGGGGCATAGGCTACCGGCTGGTGCCTGCTTCCTGAGTTCACCACGAAGGCGCGAAGATACGAAACGCAAAGGTGCGAAGAGCGAAGACACGAAGGAAAAATTGCGTATGTTCTCCAGTCTGCGTCTGCGTCTGGCCCTCAGCCACTTTCTGCCCATTCTCGTCCTTGCTCCTCTCTTCAGCCTGGCCCTGATTTACCTGCTGGAAACCCGTGTCGCGCTGGTAAACGTTGCCAACGAAATGGCCGTCCAGGCCCAACTGGTGGCCCGGCTGACCCAGAGCAACTGGCAGGCGTGGAAAGACCCCAACCAATCCCAGCCGCTGATGACCCGGCTGCAAGTGCTTGTGCCGGCCCAGATTTTTGTGGTGGACAGCCAGGGGCGGCTGCTGGTGGCGTCCGGCGTGGCCGCGACGACGCAGAATGTGCCGCTGCTCTCCCTCAACGAAAATCTACTGCGCCAGGCCCTGGCCGGCCAGACCAGCCGGGAGATTCACACAGGCATCAACCCCCAGACAAATGGGGTGGATGTGGTTGTGCCTGTCTATAACGACAAGCAGGAGGTGGTGGGCGCGATTCAGCTTTCCCAGGGGCTGGGCCAGACAGGCAGCCGTCTGGCGCTGATACGCTGGCTGGTCTGGGCCACAGCCGGTGTGGGAATGCTCCTGGCCGGACTGCTGGGCTTTCTACTCTCCCGCTCCCTCAACCGCCCCCTGGAACAGTTGACCGCAGCCGCCCGCTCCATTCGCTTTGACCAACCGCCGGGCGCTGTCCCCGAAACTGGGCCTAGCGAAGTGCGCCAACTGGCCCACACCTTCAACGGGATGGCCGAACGGCTGTATGAGCTGGAGCAGGGCCGCCGGCGTCTACTGCGCAGTATTGTCCACGAATTGGGTCGCCCGCTGGGCGCGATCAAAGCCGCGGCCCAGGTGTTGGAACAAAGCAGCAACGGCGACGGCGCGCTGGTGGCGGAGCTGGCCGGGGGCATCGACGAGCAGGTGGACCAGCTCCGTCTGCTGTTGGACGATCTGACGCTCCTGGCCCAGAGCGAAATGCAGGAACTGGCGCTGGACATCAAAGAGACGGACGTGGCCGCGCTGGTACGCGTCGAATGTCACCGCAGCGAAGGCAAACTGCGCGCCAAAGAGATTGCCCTTTTTTGTGAAGTGGTGGGGGATTTGCCTCCGCTGCGGGTGGATCCCGTGCGCATCGGCCAGATTCTGGGCAATCTGCTGGACAACGCCTGCAAATACACACCGCCGGGTGGACGGGTCACTGTGTCGGCTGCCCAGGAGGGAGCCGGCCCGAGCGCGTCGGTGGTTGTGCGGGTGCGGGACACAGGCCCCGGCATCGCGGCGGAGGAGCGGGAAAATATCTTCCAATTCTTCTACCGGGTTCCCAACCAGACCCGCATTCAGGAGGGGATGGGCATCGGTCTGGCCCTGGCCCGTCGTCTGGCCGAAGTCCACGGCGGAACGCTGACTGTGGCTGAGAGCGACGGCAGCGGCGCTGAATTTGTACTGCGGCTGCGGCCTAATTAGAACCTCTGTAATCAGCTTTGCGGTCAACCGGGATAAAAAAATCATAAACTGCTCTTATTGTCCGCCTAAAGCCGAGGAATAACAATACGGATAGAATAGCCCTAACCGTAACGACACTTCCGGCCAAACAGTTTGGTAAGGAGAAAATATCAGTGAGAACGAACACAACTTCTTTGCGTACGACACTTCTTGTCATTGCCGTTTTGGTATTGGCCGCTCTGCTGGTGATGAGCAACAGCCACCTGCTGCCCTCCCGCACAGCAGAAGCCGCCCCCTCCGCAGCGAAACAGTCATCATTCCAACCCGTCGCCCTGCGCCAAAACAGCGTGACACCAGACCAGGAATTGCTCGCCGCGCTCTACGACGCAGCGCTTCCGTCGGTGGTCAACATTCAGGTCACCACCCAACCCGCCGCAGATTCCCGCTTCGGTGCGCCCACAACGCCCCAGGGCGGCGAAGGGACCGGCTGGGTCTGGGATAGCCAGGGCCACATCGTCACCAATAACCACGTGGTGGAAGATGCCCAATCCATTCTCGTCAACTTTGCCAACGGCATGTGGGCCGACGCCGAACTGGTGGCTCGCGATCCCCAGGCCGACCTGGCGGTGATCAAAGTTACCCCGCCCAATGGGATGACCCTGACGCCGCTGACAGTGGCAGACACTTCCCTGCGGGTGGGCCATTACGTCATCGCTTTGGGCAGCCCCTTTGGGCTGGACGGCACAATGACGCTGGGCATTGTCAGCGCACTGGGGCGCAGTTTCCAGGTGGGCGTGACCGCGGGTACCCGCTACTCCCTGCCAGAAGTAATCCAGACCGACGCGGCCATCAATCCCGGCAATTCGGGCGGGCCGCTGCTGAATTTGCAGGGCGAAGTAGTCGGTATCAACTTCGCTATCCGCTCGGATGCTCGCTCCAATGCCGGCGTGGGCTTTGCCATTCCGGTGTCGGTGGTGCGCAAAGTGGTGCCCGCACTGATTGTGGATGGCGTCTACAGCTACTCCTTCCTGGGCATCTCCGGCACGACAATCGACGCGCAGGTGGCCGCCGCCGAGAATCTGACCCCCAATGAACTGGGCGTCTTTGTGGCCCAAGCCGTCACCGGCGGTCCGTCGGCCCGCGCGGGTGTACGCACCGGAGATATTGTCGTGAGGATCGATGGGATCGGCGTGCGCAGTTTCGAGGATCTGGTCGGCTATCTCATCACCGAGACGGAACCGGGACAGATTGTGCAGTTGGATGTGATACGCAGCAGTACACAAATGCGCTTTGACGTAGAGCTTTCAGCCCGGCCCGGCGAAAGCGCTGCTTCGACCCCGAACCGGCGGCGCTTCACTGTGGGCGAAGCGATTGAGATCGCCAAAGCCGCGGTGGCAGAGGCTAATCTGATGGGTGAAGTGGACGGAGCCACGGCCAAGAGCGATGTGCGCGGCGGTGCGCCGGTCTGGGTGGTCAGCCTGGAAAGCGGCGGCAAGACAGCCACGGCGGTGATTGATGCTGTGAGCGGCGAGGTGCTGGACCTGACGATGGATGGAGGATAAGAGGATGAAAATCACCGAACTGAAAACATTTGTCGTAGGCAACCCCTGGAAGAATTGGGTCTTTGTCAAGCTCTACACCGACGAAGGCATCACCGGGCTGGGCGAGGCGACGGGCGGCCTATCCACCAAACCATCTCTGGGCGATTTGGAGGAGCTACGCCGCCACGTCATCGGCGAAGACCCCCGCCATCCGGAGCGGCTCTGGCACAAACTGCACAAAGCGCGCTTTCTGGGCACGTCCAAAGGTATGAGCGCCGTCGAGCAGGCCTGTTGGGATATTTTGGGCAAAAGCCTGGGCGCGCCCTGCTGGCAGTTGTTTGGCGGCAAATTTCATCAGCGGTTGCGGGTCTATGCCAACGGCTGGTATCGGGGGCCGCGCACACCGGAATCCTTTGGCAAGCGGGCCGCAGAATTGGCGGCACAGGGCTACACGGCCATGAAGTTCGATCCTTTCGGCGGGGCCTACCAGCAGATCGGCAAAGAGAGCGAAGACCTCTCCATCGCCATTGTGGGCGCTGTGCGTGAAGCTGTCGGACCGAATGTGGATATTCTCGTCGAGGCCCACGACCGCTTCACCGTTGGGACGGCCATCCGTATCGGGCGGCGGCTGGAGGAGTTCAACCCCTTTTGGATGGAAACGCCCGTGCGCACCTACGATTTGGCCGGCCACGTGGAGGTGGCGAAATCGATCCGGGTTCCGGTGGTGCTGGGCGAGGGCTTCCACGAGGTGCGCCAGTTTGCGGATCTGCTTGCCTACCGGGTGATCGACATTGTGCAGCCCGAACCCCAGACTCTCGGCCCGTCGCGTGCCCGCAAAGCCTGCGCCATCGCCCAGGCCTACGATGCGCTGGTGGCCTGCCACCAGGCCCAAAGCCCCTTCTGTACGTCGATGAATGCCCACCTCCACGCTTCCATCCCCAACTTTCTCATCCACGAAAACTTCGACGACGGCGCGCAGCCGTGGACCTGGGACCTGCTCAGCGGCGTGCCCCGGGTGGAGAACGGTTACATCACCGTACCAGATACGCCGGGCTGGGGCGTGGAACTGAACGAAGAAGAAGCCGAGAAGCATCCCTACAGCGATACCCATTTTCTGCGCCTTTTTGAAGAGGGCTGGGAGACCCGCAAGCCGCCAGAACCCAAATAAATCAAAGTCCCCGGCACTTTCTGAAGTGCCGAGGACTAACGAATGAGTCCAGTGAAAAAAGAGGAATTCCACCGCGGAGCCGCGGAGTTCGTGGAGGAAACGCGGGGGAGTTCAGGAGAAAATCTCCGCGTGCCTCCGCGCTCTCCGCG
>JACQGT010000243.1 GCA_016199425.1 Chloroflexota bacterium | reverse complement strand
CGCAGGAGATCGCCGCGCAGCAGGTGCAGGTCAATGACTGTCTGGGGCTGCTCGGCCAGAGGCAACGCAGCCTCTACTGTCTCCAACGCCGGCCCTGCTTTGTCCTGGGCCTGTTGCAAGCGGGCGCGCAGCCAGGCGATCCCCGCCGCCGGCGCCACTGGCTGGTTGGCCGGGTTGTGGCGTTCGACTGTCGCCAGCCAACTTTGCAAGCGCTCCTGCTCTGTTCGCTCCGCCAGACTGGAAGCGCGGGCCAGATTGTCGGCCAGCCGGTAGGCTGCGGCAGCCAACACCCGGGGGCCGATGGCCGCGCTACGTGCGGCCAGGGTTTCACTGGCGTCGGCGGCTGCGGCCAGGACCAGGGCCTCGCTGGCCAGATCGTCGGTCTGTTGGGGGTGGGCAGTTATCTGGGCAAACCAGAAATCGTCCACATCCGCCGCGCCGCTCTGGACTTTGTGGTAAAGAGCCTCGCGCAGCCAGCGGCCCGCCTGGGCCGGGTCTGCCTGGGTCAGATCGGTGTAGAAGGCCAGCGAGTGCTGGTGGAGCAGACGCAGCACAGGCCGGCCCTCTTCCAACTGCTCCCACAGCAGCTCGCGCATGGGTTCCAGCACGCTGCTGTGAAAGATGAGGGCGTCGGGCGCGTCGCTGGCCGTCATCACCCAGGAATAGTCGCTGACGTAGCGGTAGAGAGTCTGCCAGAGTTGGCCGGCGTCGCCGCCCTGCCCCCGGTCGCCAAAGGCGTCTTTGGGGACGCCCCGGTCTTTGTGGGTGTCGTCGAGCTGGCCGGGGCGTTCTTCCACTTCCTGGAAGACGGGGAGCAACACCCGTTCCACATACTGCCGGGTCAGGCGGCGGGGCGCAACCCCATAGCGCACCACCCAGCGCACGGCTTCGTTGTCAATGCGTTCGATCACCCGCTCGATCAGATAGGCCAGGTTGGCGTTGGGGTAGGCGGCGATCTCAGCCGCGGTGATCTGCGGGTTGGCGCGCACCACATCGGCCAGAATCGCCAGGGTAAAGGGGTTGACGCCGTCCTGGGGCGTGCGCGCTTTGTCCAGCAGAACGGGGATGCGCTTCTGGCCTGTGTCGTCCGCGTCGTCGGTCAGTTTGCGATGCTCAGTCAAATAGGCCCGGGCCTCGTCGTCGCTGAAACCCTGAAAGCGGACAGTGATGCTACGCTGGCCGAAGCGACGGTTGAATTCGGTCTCTGTGTGGGCGGGGCTGCCTTCGATGGGTTGGCGGAGATCAAAACGACCAGCCAAAATAACGCGTGCCGCCTCGTTGCCGTCGAGCAGACGTTCCAGCAGGTCGTAGAGCGCCTTCTGGTCGTTGTCCTTGCCGCGCAGATTTTCCAGTGTGTCGAAGATGACGAGGAAGGGCTGGTCGATCTCCTCCACCTTTTCCAGAAAGCTGTTGACCACCCGCCGGGGCAGGTCTGGGTCCAGGGCGGGGGATGTGGCAGCTTCATTGCCACTGCGGGGACGTTGTGGGGTCAGGCGGCGTTCGTACTGGGCCAGGAACTCATCGAAGGGGTTGCGTGGCAACTGCTGGGAAAGCTGTTGGGCCATACGCAGACAGAGCCACCAGACCGAGTGGGCCACATCTTGCGACTCTAAATCGAAGTCGATACGGGCGCAGGGGATGTCCTTTGAGACACAGCGGCGGGCAATGGTGGCGCGCAAAAACATTGTCTTGCCCATCCCGCCCGGCGCGTAGGTTTGCAGCAACCGGTGTTCGTCATCGCCCAACAGATTGTCCAGCAGCGAACGGGTGGAGTCCCGTTCCAGATAGTAGACAGTCTCGTATTGCTCTCTCGCCCAGAGAGTGCGGGCGCGCAGACGGCGGCGGGCCTCATTCAGCACAGCCACCTGCTCCCCCAGAAGCTCTTCCTGTTCTTCCAACAGCCGAATCAGCGCCGTACAGAAGGGCAGGTCGAGGGCGGCGTCGGCCTCTGCAAAGAGCTTGCGAAACTCTTGGGCTGCGGCGTTGCGGTCAACGGCCACCAGGTGATAGAGCCGTTCCAGGGGCTGCTGGCGCTCGGCGTAATAGTCCACCAGCCGGACGCTGAAGCTACGCAGTGCTGGAGGCGGGTCGGCAATGCTGGCGGGTTTGGCTTGCCCGCCGTCGGTCCACCAGCTCTGGAAGGCCCGGCTGCGCAGCGGGTCTCGCAGGGCGAAACGGGCCATTGGGCCGGGCACGCGCTCGGCGTAGCTCTCTCCGGCCAGATCGTCGAAGGAGCGCTTGATGCCGGGCAGCTCTGCCCGCACTACTGCGTCGTAGACTTCCGCATCTACCGTGCGCAGGGTGGCGCAACGGCGCAACAGTTGACGCTCGTCTTCACTGAAGAAAAAGAGGGGATCCCGCAGTTGTTCGGCTGTAATCGTAAGGGGCGGGGATGCCATTGGAGATTCCTTCGCCTACAGGCCGAGTTCGGCTGTCTGCCATTGGGCGGCTTTCGCCCATTGTTCAACATTCTGCGTCAGCACTACAGGTGACCAGCCATCTACCACCAATGCTTCGCCGTATGCTTCCAAAAGCTGTTCCATTTTGGTTTTCTTCTCGTCAGAAGGCCATTTGAAGAGACGGCGCAGAAACTCTCGCGCCAGCTCGCCCCATCTGTCTTTGGGGAAACCGGCCAGTTCGAGCTTGGGGTAGTCGGCCAGGGGAAGCGTTGGCGGATTGGGCTGGCTGCTGTAGATTGTGTCACTGGGCCGGACCAGCAGCAGCAGTGTAATCTGCTGGTTTGGGGTCGCCAAATACCATTCGAAAAGATAGGGCAGCAGGAAATTGTGCAGTTGGGCCAGGTCGATTCTGTCCCAGTGATCGACGGCGATCACCAGTTTGCCTTCGACGGCGACTGTCTCCAACCCCTGGCGAAAGGCGGCCACAATCTGCTCGGCAACCCCCCGGTCCACATCGGTCAGACGCAACTGATGATTGAGTTCCTGGCCCAGGAGCTGGGAGACTTTGGCGCGGAAGGGTTGAAAGGCAGCAGTGTCCAGGGGGCCGGTGAGGAATTGGGTGGGCGTATGGCCCGGCGTCCCTTCGCAGATGCGGCGCAGAAGGGTGAGGGTGTCGATCACCGGCTCGTTTTGCAAATCGACGTAGCGGGTCTGGAAGCCGCACAGGGCGCAGCGGGCCAGCAGCTGATAGGCAAAACGGGTCTTGCCCACATCCTTTCCGCCCAGCAGCAGGTAGACATTCGACCGGCTGGCGTTTAGCTTCCGCCAGGCCTGCCAGCGGTCGTCGTGGCGATCCACCAACCGGGGCAGTTCTCTCAATACCATCTGATGATGCACCTGCTGCCAGCGCTGGTCTTCCTTTTTGATGTCCAGATGCAGAATCTGTTGGGGCAAGGCCCGCACCTCCAGACAGGGCGCAGCCCAATCCCGCCGTTTGCGCGCGTTCGGCAGACGGCTCCACAGCACTTGACGACCTTCCGCCACCGCCTGATCCAGACTTTTGCCCTGGGCCAATGCCCGATAGAAGGCAGCGGAGAAGCCCACAGCCAGCGCCGCTTCGATGTCTGTGTGTACGCCGAGCACCGCGGCCGCGCCCGCTTCCAAAAAGGCGTTCGTCACCGACCAGAGACCGGTCTGGGCGATCTCCTGGGAGTGATCGCTGCTGCGGCAGGCATTGACGAAGACGAAGCGGGGTTTCCACACGCCGGCAAAGAGGCCCTGGATGTCGGCGGCGG
>JACQGT010000227.1 GCA_016199425.1 Chloroflexota bacterium | reverse complement strand
CCTGACCCGGCCCAATCCCCGTTTCTTGCTGGACAACTTCTCTGTGAAGATCTGGGGCGGCGTCAATATCGTTCCTGAACACATCTGGAA
The DNA here is from genome assembly GCA_016199425.1 of Chloroflexota bacterium. Lineage (GTDB taxonomy): Bacteria > Chloroflexota > Anaerolineae > Caldilineales > Caldilineaceae > JACQGT01. The sequence goes on along the minus strand of JACQGT010000227.1, from coordinate 27,892 downwards.
GGATGTCGATCCGCTGACCTTCAAATTCTTCGACTTGGCCAAGGGTTGGCCCATGGGCACAGGCCCCTACAAGCTGGCCAGCGTCGGCCCGACCGAATTTGTCTATCTGCGTGACGACAACTGGTGGGGCGCCAAGATTGGCTGGAAGCCGCTGCCTGCTCCCAAGAAGATGATCTGGACCTGGGCCGGCCCCGAAGAGACCCGGGCCGCGCTCATGGCCGACGGCCAACTGGACAGCCTGATGGACGTGACTTTGGGCGCCCTGCAAGCCCTGCAGGCCAAGAACCCCAACGTCATCACCTGGTTCAACGACATGCCCAAAGCCTGGGTGCCGGATCCCTGCTCCCGCACCTTCGAGTTCAACAACGGCGTAGAGCCGTGGAACAACAAGAACCTGCGTTGGGCGGTCAACTACGCCATCGACCGCGATCAGATTGTCCAGATCGCCTACGAAGGCACCACCCTCAAGTCCCGCCACTTCTTCCCGGCCTACCCGCCGCTGGATGCTCTGGTGGATAAGGCCATTGCCGCCGGCGCCTATAACCTGGACCAGTTGTGGGAGTACAACCCGGACAAGGCCAAAGAGATGATCGAGGCCGAAGGTTATGTGATGGGCAGCGACGGCTACTATGCCAAGGACGGCAAGCAGTTGACGATGGACATCACCACCCACGAGGCCTTCATCGAGAAGCAGCGCATTGCTGCTATGCTGGTCGAGCAGTTCCAGGCTGTGGGCATCAATGCCACCACCCGCAACGAAGCCGGCGGCACCTGGGGCGACAATCACTCCTTTGGCAACTTCGACACCCGCATGGGCTGGCAGACCTGTGGTTCGGTCAACGAACCCTGGGCTTCGTTGGACACCTTCAACACCCGCTGGCTGAAGCCGGCCGGCGAGCGCGCCGATGGCGACCGCTGGCGCTGGCAGGGTGAGGCCGCCGATGCCTACAGCGCGCTGGTGGACGAGATGGGCACACTGCCCCTGGGCGACCCGAAAGTGGAGGAACTCTTCATCGAGGCCATGCGCATCTGGTTCGATGAACTGCCTGTCATCCCAGTCACCCAGGCCAAGAAGATCATCCCGTTTGACACCACCTACTGGACCGGCTGGCCGACCTTCGACGATCAGTATATCCATCCGCCCACGTGGTGGCAGCACACCCACGTGATTATCCACAACTTGCAGCCTGCCCAATAGGGAAAAGGTAGCTTGGTTAACTGTACCCTTCCAGGAAGCGCAGAGCTTCCTGGAAGGGTACAGGAATTCCAGAATGATCACGGGAGTCCGCTTATGCTTACTGCGATTCAAGGAATATATCGTGACGGTAAAGTCATACTGGCAACCATTCCAAGCAACGCGCGCGAGGAAATGGCTGTTATTGTGACCTTCCTCGGACCCAGCACAATTGACTTGCAAACACGAGGCATTGGTGAAACCCAGGCCGCTGATTTGCGCGCTCGTTTAGCCATCTTCGCTGAAGATTGGACAAATCCCGAAATGGACGTCTACGATCGTTATGATATCGCCAAAGCCAGCCTATAAACGCGGAGATATTCTCCTGGTCATCTTTCCGGATTCCAACCTGCGTACTGGCAAACTGCGCCCTGTCTGTGTGGTTCAAGCGGACAATTTACAAACTGGTTTGGCGCAAGTGATCGTGGCAATGATTACCAGCCGGATGTCTCGCGCCAGCCATCCAAGCCGTGTGGCTGTTTCGTTGTCCTCATCGGAAGGACGTCAGTCAGGATTGCTTACCGATTCAGTTGTGATGACAGATAATCTTGCCACGATTGCAGATAGCGAGATTGACCGCGTGATCGGCTCGTTGCCAATGGAAAAAGTCGATGCAGCGTTACGGCATACATTAGGTTTATAAATGAACTACAAACGCACTGATCCAAGGAGCTATGCATGGGCGGCTTGACGCCGAAATATGTTCTGCGCCGCGTCGGTATGTGGCTGCTCACCATCTGGCTGGGCGCGACGATTATTTTTGTGATTCCCCGTCTGGCCCCCGGCGATCCGGTGGCGGCGATGGTCAGCCGCCTGACCGCCCAATCCGGCTATGTGGAGAATAGCGCCCAAATGATCGAAGCCTGGCGCGCCCGGTTTGGGCTGGACGGCCCCTGGTATGTGCAGTACTACAACTATTTGCGCAGTGTTCTGACCCTGGATTTGGGTTTTTCCCTGGCTTCTTTCCCCAGCCGGGTGGATGAAATGATTGCCCAGGCCTTGCCCTGGACACTCGGTCTTCTGACAATCGCAGTTATCATCTCCTTTTTTGTGGGAAATCTGGTGGGAGCGTTGATGGCGTGGCGGCGCACGCCCGGTTGGATTCGCGCCTTTTTGCCTGCTACCCTCACTTTTACATCCATCCCGTTTTTCATGCTAGGCATTCTCCTCATCTATCTTTTCGCCTTCGGCCTGCGCTGGTTCCCCCCGTCGGGTGCGTACGGGCGCGGTTTGGAAATTGGGTTCAACTGGCCCTTCATCAAGAGTGTCATCTATTACGGAACCCTGCCTGCCATTTCGATTGTCGTCACGTCTATGGGTTTTTGGGCGCTGGGCATGCGGGGAATGATGATCACCAACGACGGCGAAGATTATATGATCCTGGCCGAAGCAAAAGGGCTGGCACCCCAGCGGGTCTTCTGGTCCTACGGTGTGCGCAACTCGATTCTGCCCCAGGTGACCGCGCTGGCCCTGAGTCTGGGGGGTATTGCCGGGGGCAGCACACTGGTGGAATATATTTTTGCCTATCCGGGGATGGGCTATCTGCTCTATCTGGGCATTGTCAACACAGATTATACGCTGATCCAGGGTATTGTCTTCATCCTCATTGCCGGCACATCCACTGCCGTTCTGCTCCTGGACCTGCTCTATCCTCTGATCGATCCCCGCATCACCTATAGCAAAGGTTGAGTGATGACCGCATCCACTGCCAAAGCACCCCAGGCCGCCAAACGGCGTATTTCGCGAGTGAATTTATGGGATTCGCCCTGGCTGAACCCAAAATTTCTGGTTGGCTTAGGGATGGTCCTTGTTGTGGCCCTGATGGGTGTTGTCGGCCCTCTTTTCTGGGACGAAACCCTGGCCCGGGTCGGCACGTCGCCCCAGAATCTGCCTCCCCCCTGGGCGTCTGGTTATGACTATTTGACGCAGCCAGAAGCCCCGGCGGTTGCAGCCGTCACGCCGGCCGCGTCGGCACCGACCAACGCGCCGACAGGTGGGGGCAGTTCCATCACCGGCGGCAACCCATTTGCCACACAGCCGACGCCGGCCAGCGGAGGAAGTTCCATCACCGGCGGCAATCCCTTTGCTGCGCAGCCGACCCCAGTCAGCGGCGGTAGTTCTATCACAGGCGGCAATCCGCTTGTCCCAACTACAGCCACTTCGAATCAGCCTGCAACCACCAAGAGTACGCCTGCACCTGAATCTGCATCACCTCCTGTGAATACCAACCCCTATGGCTTTGGCGTGCCCAGTTGGGATCATCCCTTGGGCACAGAGAGCAATGGGCGCGATATGCTGGCGGTGATGATTGTGGGCGCGCCCCGCTCCTTGCGCATCGGTCTGATTGCGGCGGGGATTGGGATGTTGACTGGCATTCTCCTCGGCTTCACGGCGGGTTTTCTGGGCGGCTGGGTGGACAATGTAATCCGCACCCTGGCCGATTCGGTGATTACCATCCCGTCGCTGGCTGTGTTGATTGTTATCTCGGCCTACGTGCGCACGGTCAGTGTGGAGAATATGGCCCTGCTGCTGGCAATCTTTGCCTGGCCCGGTCCGACGCGTCTGATCCGCGCCCAGGTATTGACGATGCGCGAGCGGGGCTACGTGCAGATGGCCCGGCTCTCTGGCGCATCGCGTTTTGACATTATGTTCAAAGAGATGATGCCCAATTTGCTGCCCTATCTGGCCGCCAGTTTTACCGGCAATGTCTCGGGGGCAATTTTGGCCGCCACCGGCCTGGAAGCCCTGGGCCTGGGTCCCACCCGCATTCCCACATTGGGCATGACAATTTTCTATGCCATCCGGGCCGCCGCCATCCTGCGCGGGATGTGGTGGTGGTTCGGCGTACCCCTCGTCCTGCTTGTGATTATCTTCACCGGCCTTTTCCTGATGACTGTCGGCCTGGACGAAATCGCCAATCCACGCTTGAGAGGAGCTCGGCAACAATGACGGTTTCGGCTACCCATACAGTGGGCGACCTGGAAAGCAGCGCCAAAAATCGCAACGTCGTTCTCGATATACGAAATCTCAAAGTCTACTACGCCACTCCTACCGGCAATGTGCGAGCCGTGGACGACGTGAGTTTTCAAGTCTACGAAAGCGAAATCATCGGTCTGGTGGGGGAGAGTGGCTGCGGCAAGACGACGACGGCCATGGCGATCTTGCGTCTGGTGCAGCCGCCAGGACGCATCACCGGCGGGCAGATTTTGCTGGACGGCACCGATCTGGCATCTTTGCACGGCCAGGCTCTGCGGGATGTGCGTTGGAATCAAATGGCGCTCATTCCCCAGGGGGCGATGAACTCACTCAACCCGGTTATGAAGATCAACAGGCAGATCGCCGACGCCATCGAGGCCCACGAAGGACGGCAGCCGGCCAAAGAGTTGAAGGAACGCATCATCAATCTGCTGGCGACGGTGGGGCTGCCCAGCCGGGTCTATGGAATGTACCCCCACGAGTTGAGCGGCGGCATGAAGCAGCGCGCCTGTATTGCCATGGCCATCGCCCTGCATCCTTCTCTGGTCATCGCCGACGAGCCGACCAGCGCGCTGGATGTGGTGGTGCAGCGGGTGGTGGGCGAGACACTGCTGGACGTGAAGGAGCGGCTGGGCGTGTCGATGATTGTCATTGGCCACGATATGGGGCTGATGGCCCAACTGGTGGATCGTCTGGCCGTGATGTACGCCGGGCGGATGGTGGAAATCGCGCCGGTGGAGACGGTCTTTCACGAGCCGCTGCACCCCTACACCCAACTGCTCATCGAATCCATCCCTTCCATCAAACAGCGCAAACCACTGAAGTTGACCGAAGGGCTGACCCACGACCTGCGCAATCCGCCGCCGGGCTGTATCTTCCAGTTGCGCTGTCCCCACGTCACCGACATCTGCCGGGAGGTCAACCCGCCCCTGCGCGAGCTGAGATCGCGGCATTTTGTGGCGTGTCATTTGTACGAGTAAGTGCAGGTAAAACTAACGATGTACTCTATCCGACTGCATCTGGAACTAGACGAAGAAAGTGGCGTGTACACCGTAACCAGCCTGGACGTGCCGGGTCTGGTAACAGAAGGCAGCACGCCAGACGAAATCGCACGGAACGCGCAGGAGGCTTTGGACGGCCTGTTAGAAGTATGGGCCGACCTGGGTATGGAGATTCCCCCTGCTTTACAGAATGCGCGCAACAGACACATCCAAACAGTTGATTTGTTGGTAGCCGCATGAAATATCGGGAACTTGCCAGTCGTCTTCACAGTTGGGATGCGAAGAGCTTCGCCAGGCAAAGGGAAGCCATCGCTATTGGCGCAATCCTTCTACAGGACAAGTGACGGCGGTGCCTGATTGGGGATCAAAAGACCTGACACCCGGAACTGTGCGCGGTATTATTCGTCAGCTTGGAATCAGCCGCCAAGACTTTGGGTCTATCATATAAATGAGGATTGCTAGATGTCCGTACCTCTTTTGGAAATTCGCAACGCCACCAAAGTCTACGGCGGCGGCTTTCTGCATACCAGCCCGGTGACAGTCGCCCTGCAGGAGTATAACCTGACTATCGATGCCGCGCCGGCCTCCATCACGACCATCGCCGGGGAGAGCGGCAGCGGCAAGACAACCCTCGCCAATGTGGTGCTGGGCTTTACCGAGCTTTCGTCGGGGCAGATTTTGTACAAAGGCACCGACATTTCCACGATGGACAAGCAGCGTTTGATGGACTACCGGCGGGAGGTGCAGGCCGTCTTCCAGGACCCCTACGCGGTCTATAACCCCTTCTACCGGGTCAAGCACATCTTCGATATTGTCATCAAAAACTTCAAGATGGCCGCCAGCAAAAGTGAAGCCCAGGAGCTGATCGAAGACGCCCTAAATGTGGTGGGGATGCGCGGGGAAGAGGTATTGGAAAAGTATCCCCACCAGCTCAGCGGCGGCCAGCGCCAGCGTATGATGGTAGCCCGGGCCTACCTGCTCAAGCCCAGGCTGATTGTGGCCGACGAGCCGGTTTCGATGGTGGACGCCTCCCTGCGCGCGATGATCCTGGACATTATGCTGCGTCTGCGCGATGAACAGGGCATCAGCTTTCTCTACATCACCCACGACCTGAGCACGGCCTACCAGATCGGCGACCGCATCTATCTGCTCTACCAGGGCCAGACCGCGGAACGGGGCGACACCGTGCAGGTAATCGAAAACCCCAAACACCCCTACGTGCAACTGCTCATCAATTCTATCCCCGTGCCTGATCCAAGCGTGAAATGGGGCGGCGATTCGGTGACAAGCATCGACGACGAGGAGATGCGGGGCACTATCTCCAGCGGCTGCCGCTTTTACCCCCGCTGCCCCCACGGCATGGATCGTTGCCTGCAACAACACCCGCCCCTCTACACTGTCGGTCCGGGCCGGCACGAAGCCGCCTGCTATCTCTACGACGAACACACCAACCTGCCGTCAGCAGAAAAGGCGGTAGCCTCAGCGTGAAGTCGCCCAGATTTCTGGCAGACCCGGCAGCGCGGGCCAGGCTCTGGCTGGCGCTGATTATTGGCTTTCCCCTCCTGATCTTTCTGCTGTACATGGCTGGGGTTTTTGGATTGGGCGACCTCTTCCGCCGCTGTCCCCCAGAGTGTGCGGGGAACAATTACGATCGGGCGGAGTTGGCGGGAGCCGACTTCGCGGGGACAAAATTGAGCCAAGCATCCTTTGTGGGCGCGCAACTGGCCGGGGCCGACTTCAGCGGGGCGGATATCTACTTCGCCAACTTTCAGGGGGCGGACCTAACCGGGGCCAACCTGCAGAAGGCCAATCTGCGCGCCGCGCTGTTGAACGAAGCCGATCTGACCGATGCCGATTTGCGCGGGGCTGTCCTGGCCGGCGCGCGTATGCAGCAGGCGAATCTCGGCGGCGCAGACCTGCGCGAGACAGATCTTTCCACCATTTCGTTGGTCGGGACCGAACTGCGCGGGACAATCATCGACGAAACAACCATCCTGACCCCGAAGTGGCAGCTGGTCTGGGAGATTGTCAACGAGGGCGGGGCTGGGCGAAATTTGGCTGGAGCAGAGCTACGCGGCGCGTATTTGGCCGGGGTTGACTTTGCCGGCGCGGATTTGCAGCAGGCCCAATTGCAGGATACGGACCTGACCGGGGCCGACCTCACAGGCGCGCGGTTGGATCTGGCCTCTCTCCATCAGGCCCGGCTCGACGACACAACCCGCATGGACGGCAAGTGGCGGCTGGTATGGGAGATCGTCAACCGGGCGCAGCGGGGGCGCGCCCTGGCCGATGCAGAACTGTCGTATGCCGACTTGACCGGCGCGGTCCTCTACGGGGCCAATCTGCAAGGTGCTCTCTTCTCCCACGCGAACCTGACGGAGGCCGACCTGCGCCAGACCGACCTGCGTGGAACAGATTTGCGCGAAGCTACGCTCGTCCACGCCTCCCTGCGCGAGAGTCTGTTGACAGGCGCAGACCTGAGCGGGGCGGATCTTTCGAATGCGGACCTGACCTGGGCTGTGCTGGCTGGTCTTATCTGGGACGAGTCCACGACGGTTGCCGACAAATGGCGTCTGGGCTGGGAGATCGTCAACCGGGGCGGCGCACAGGCCGATTTTAGCGGGCGCTACCTCAGCTTTGTCAATCTGGTCGGGGCCGATCTGACCGGGGCCAATCTCTCCGGCGTAGACTTGCAAGGGGCCAATTTGGAGGGCGCAGACCTGACCGGCGCAGATCTGACCGGCGCGATTCTCGTCGGCGCGTGGCTGGTCAACGCGGATTTGACCGATACCCAACTCGACGGCGTACAATGGGATCAGGCTAATCTGGAAGGCGCGCGCTTGCCCGCAGGTTTTCCATAGAAATCTCCCGCAGAGACGCAAAGGCGCGGAGAAAAGCAGTAAAACGAACGCGTATACCTTCGATCTTTTTGCGGTATTTTGTAGGGGCGCTGCTTGCTGCGTCCGCTCTGGCACATAAACCGGTTTATGGAACAAGACTTCGGACTCAGGACTTCAGACTACCGACATCTTTCAAGGAGACAAAAATGCTCACCCAAGACCAACTCGATTTCTACCGGGAAAACGGCTATCTGCACGTGAAAGGTCTCTTCACCGCGCAGGAAGCCGCCGCCTTTCGCCAGGAAGCCCACGAACTGATCGCCCGTTTACAAGCGGTGAAAAGTGTGGAGGCCACCTGGGGCAGCGCCGCCGAAGTGACGATGACGAAGACCTCTCTGCTCCACTGCCACGACGTGCAGTTCCAGTCTGCCCGCTTCGCCCGCCTGATTACAGACCCGCGCATCACAGACATTGCCGCCGGTATCATCGGTTCGCCCAATGTCCAGCTTCACCACAACAAACTCTTCGTCAAACCGCCGGAGAAGGGGTCGCCCTTCCCCATGCACCAGGACCAGCCCTTCTTCCCCCACGACAAAGACTCGATGATTGCCGCCATCATCCACTTCGACGACGCTCCTCTGGAAAAAGGCTGTGTGCGGGTTGTGCCCGGCAGCCACAAGCAGGGGCCGGTTCCCCATCTGAAGGAAGGCGGCTGGCATCTGCCCCTGAGCGAATATCCCGTGGAATCGGCGCTCCCCTGCGAGGCCAAAGCGGGCGATGTTCTCTTTTTCAGCTATCTCACCATCCACGGCTCCGGCGTCAATACCAGCAGCGAAGCCCGCACGACCCTTCTCGTGCAGATGCGCGACCCGCTGGACCCGCCCAGCGTCCTCACCCATCTCTCCCGGGGCCAGGGGATGATGCTGCGCGGCATCGACCCCAGCGCGGGGATGGCAACCCCCGCCGGCAACGAACCGGGCGGGCAGATGGGCGGCAAAATGGGGGCGAAGATGTAATCCTATTGTCGTCCTGCACGAGTAATCCTACAGGAGGTTAGCCATGACTATTCTCTCATCCCGCCAGCGGGTATTGAACGCCATCCACCGCCAGCCAACAGACTGCGTGGCGGCCATTCCGTACATCTACGATATGGCAGCCGCGGTGGCCGGCGTCCCACTGAAGGATTTCTACACCGCACCGGAGGCAATGGTACGGGCGCAGTTGGCCTTGCAGGAAGAGGTCGGACACGATATCATTGCCATCGGCTCGGACAACTATTACATCGCTGAAGGCTTTGGCTGCAAGACCACCCGCTCCGACGACGAAATCCCCTCGCTGATCGGTCCGCCCCTGGCCGATCTCAACGACGTTTTCGACATCGAAGTCCCGAATCCGGCTACGGACGGACGTATGCCGGTGATGATCGAAGCATTGAAACTGGCCCGCAAAGCCGTGGGCGACGAAGTGGCTCTGCGCTCACCCGGCACAGGACCCTTCGCCCTGGCTTCCTATTTCATCGGCTCCCAGCAGTGGCTGATGGAAGTGGCGCTGGTGGAGGCGGGATTGGACGACGCCAAAGAGGTGGCTGTGCTGCACGCTCTGGAACTGGCGACGGAGGCGTTGATTCGTTTTGGCAAAGCCTGTCACGACGCCGGCGCCGACATCCTGCACTGCGGCGATTCCCTGGCCTCGTGCAATGTCATCTCGCCCAGGACGTACCAGCGCTTCTCCTGGCCCTACTCCAAGCGGGTCTTCGACGCCTGGCGCGCCCACGGCGCACGCGCCTGCTTGCTCCACATCTGCGGCAACAGCACACCTGTGCTCGATCTCTACGCCAACACCGGCGCAGATCTGGTGGAGATCGACAACGCGGTGCATATGGGGGAAGCCAAAGCGCGCATTGGGGAACGGGTGGCGCTGGTGGGCAATGTCAACACCGTGACAGAGTTGCTGCAAGGAACGCCGGAGAGCGTGTCCGTTTCGGCCCAACGCTGCATCGACCAGACCGGCGCGGGTGGCGGTTTCCTGCTCGGCTCAGGCTGCATCGTGCCCCGCTTCACACCAGTGGAAAATCTGCGCGCGCTGGTAGCCACAGCCCACAGCCAGCCCTATCCGGTGTAACTCAATATCCCTTTCCAGCCAACCACACAGAAGGATGCTCCTTCCATGCACAATCTCCCCTTCGACAAGCCAGGCCGCTTCTGGCGCGGCAATCTGCACACCCACTCCACACTCTCGGACGGCGCGGATACGCCCGAGGCCATTTGTGGGGCCTATCGGGAGGTGGGCTACGACTTCATTTCCCTCACCGAACACTTTATGGAGAGGTACGCCTACCCCATTGCGGATACGCTGCCCTATCGCACAGATGGGTTTACGACGATTCTGGGCGCGGAGCTTCACGCCGGGCAGATCGGCAACGGTACGGTCTGGCACATTCTGGCCGTGGGCCTGCCTGCGAACTTCCCCACTCCCCCCGCCGGGGAGACCGGCCCACAGATCGCCCAACGGGCGATAGCAGCCGGTGCCTTCGTGGCCGTCGCCCACCCCAGTTGGTACAGCCTGGCCGAAGCGGACGTGCTCTCCCTCGGCCCAGTCCACGCCGTGGAAATCTTCAACGGCATCGCCGGCGGCGACAATGACCGCTCGGATAGCTGGCCGCTGCTTAATGTCCTGCTGAACCGGGGCCACCGCTACTTTGCCTGCGCCGCCGACGACGCCCACCGCAAACCGGGTTATACGGATTTCTGCCAGGGCTGGGTGCAGGTGAAAGCCGCGGAGAACTCGCCCGACGCACTGCTGGCCGCACTGAAAGCTGGTCACTTCTATTCCAGCACCGGGCCGCAGATTCACGACGTGCAGGTGACGCCGGGGCAGCGCGTCACCGTCTCCTGCTCCCCAGCCGAGCGCATCTTCGTCACCGGGTGCGACCGTCAATCGCGCCGGGCTTGGGGCGAGGGGTTGACCGAAGCCACCTTCGACATCAGCGAAATAAATAGCCCCTACCTGCGGGTTACTGTGCGTGACAGCCAGGGCAAGCGCGCCTGGACGAATCCCGTCTGGTTTGTGTAGGGCGGACTGACAGTCCGCCCTACATCGCGATACGGCTTACCAATGACCCCCTCTTTTGACGTTCTCTGCGTCGGCTTCGCCTGCTACGATCTCACCTTTTCCGTTGACCACCATCTGGGGCCGGACGAAAAGGGAAAAGCCACCGCGCTCACTGGCTGCGGGGGTGGGCTGGCCGCCAACGCCGCGGTGACCGCGGCCCGCTTAGGCTCACGGACTGCCTTTGCCGGCTATCTGGGCAACGACCTCTACGGCAGCGAACATCTGCGCGAGTTCCACGAATCCGGCGTAGACACCTCCCTCGTCCTGCGCGGCATCCCGCCCACCCCGCTCTCGGCCATCCTCGTCAAGCCGGACGGAGCGCGCGCCCTCGTCAATTACCGGGAGGAACTGCCCACGCTGGGGCCGGAAGCCATCGATCTGGCGTTCAACCCGCCGGGCGCGATTCTCTTCGACGGACATCAGTTGCCGTTAGCTGTGCCCCTCATCCAACGGGCCAAAGCCCTGGGCATTCCTACTGTGCTGGATGCGGATTCGGTCAACGACGGCACGACCGCGCTGATGGGGTTGGTGGAGTTTCTGGTCACGTCCGAACGTTTTGGCCGCCAGTTTGCCGGCCACGACGATTCTCTGGAAACTGCCGTCTCCCTGAGCAGTTACGCCCCCTCCGTCGTCGTCACCGCTGGGGAGCGGGGGCTGGCCTGGCGCAACCGGGCCGACAGCCGCTTCGGGCCGGGGCAGGGCTGGTTTCCTCCCTTTGCTGTGGAAGTGGTGGATACTACCGGCGCGGGGGATGCTTTTCACGGGGCCTTTGCCGCGGGTCTCTCCGCCGGGATGGGATGGGAAGAGTTGCTGCGCTACGCATCTGCTGTCGGCGCGCTCTGCTGCACAAAATACGGGGCGCGCATTGGGATTCCCACGGGGGAGGAGGTGGCGGCGTTTCTGGCGAGGCGGGCAGAATGAGTAATGAGTAAAACGTAAGAGGCGTAGGTTGGGTTCTTCCGGCGCTAAGGGCAGGGGAATCTCCTCTGACGTCTGCCGGAAGAACCCAACGCACTGGAGACGCCTATTCAAATACCTACACGCCCTGACCGGACAGATACCGGAATTGTCACGCGGAGATGACTTTGCGGTAGAACTGCCTTTTGTGCTGGAGTCAGCGCTGGTAAGGGACGCGGGTTTCGGGCCAATCTGTGCGGAATTCCCGGGTGTTGCGGCTGATGAGTAGGCAACTCTGGGCGTGGGCAGTGGCAAGAATAATCGCATCTGGCAGGCGCAGACGTCGCCCACGGCGCAACGCCACGGCGAGTTCAGCCGTCGGCCCATCGAGTTCGTGGACTGTAAAAGCGCCGAGAAATGCCCGGACTTCAGCTTCCTCAGCGCTCTCTCGAACGCCGACCAGCACTTCCAGCCACGTAATGCGACTGATAACGGCCTCTGAATAGCGCTGGATTTCGGCTGCCGCAACTTCGTCGCCGTTGAGGTAATCGATGAGAATATTCGTGTCGAAGACAGCTTTCACGGCGGCCACTCGTCGCGCAAGGCATCTTCATAGGCCAGGCCGTCCACGCCTCGACCCCGCCAGATGCCGAAGGCGGGCAACTCGTCGAAATTGGCCGGATGTTGGGCAAGATAGAGCGCCACAGCCTCGCGGATCAGCGCGGCCCGGGAACGTTCGCTGCCCTGTAACCGATCCAGCGCATCGATCTGTTCTTGAGGTAAGTCGATAATCGTCCGCATGGCGTCATCATATAACGTCATCATTCATCTGTCAAGAAGGCAAAATGCCCCGCCTTTCCACTTCTTCCTGGAGCTTGAACTGATCGACGCCGGCGACATCACCCGCCCAGACCCGGCCCGGCGGGAGCAGGAACTGGCCTGGATTCGCGGCTGGCTGGATGTGGCGTCGGCCATCGGCGCGTCCCACTTCTGGCGATATCGCCGATGACTTCACCCGCTGCCTGAATCTTCTCAAGGAAAAACCTGACAGGTCTTGCTGGACCGATAGGCGTCGGCATCTCGCAATCAGACCTGTCAGGTTTTTCTATTCCTGCGGCGATCGACCGAGTTACTCTCTAATAATGACGGGCAGGGAGAGTTCCCAGGTGGCCGTGGGCGCTGTATAGCCCGGCTCGCCGAAAAGCGGTTCGCCAACGCTGATCTCATAGCTGCCGCTGCTGGCCTGGGCGTCTCCATGGGAGACCTGGACGTAGGCCAGTTCGCCCCCAGTCAGTTCCAGGGGTGTCGTCCAGTAGGCGTCATAGGCCAGCGCGCCCACGTTGTGGGTCTGGGTGGCGCCGCCGCTGGTGATCTTGACCACGGCGTCCATGCCGAAGGCGAAGTTGCCCAGGCGCAGGACGACCGTCTCGGTAACAGGGGTGGTTGCGCCGGCCGCCGCGGTCTCGTGCTTGGGGTCGCCGGGCAGGGGCAGGGCCGGCGTGATGCGGAAGACGTCCACGTCGCCAGCGCTGTCGATGCGCCCCGGCACGTCCACGTTGTCCGTCACCAGGTCGGTGGCCGTCTCCTGGGTGTTGCCGTAGTCGTCGGCCGCGTAGTCGTCGACGAAGAGTTCCAGGCTGGCGAAGCGGTCGAAGTCGATGCCCACAGGCTCGCCCTCGCTTTCAGGAACGTCGGTGTCGCCCCGGTCGGTGAAGACTGCATTGCCGTCGATGTTGTCGAAGACGAGGGTGACGTAGTAGTCGCCGGGCAGAGTGTAGGACATCACGCTCGTGTAGAAGCCATCGTCCGCCATCTCGTCCGGGGCCACGCCATCATCCTTGAAGCTGAGGTCGAAGAAGTTGCCGTCCGGCCCCTCCACCCAGGCCTCCACACCGGCTTTGGCGATGCGCTGCTCCAGGCCCACGCTGGCCTGCAGGATGACGGGCTGGGGGTAGCTCACCAGGTCGCCGGAGAGGGACTCCAGCAGGGCCTGATAGGTAAAGCCCTCCTCCGCGTAGCCGGTGGACCTGTACTCCAGGTCCACCGGGCCGGCCCCGGCCTCCACCTTCAGTTCCCAGGTGCCGGTGATGGGCGCGGCCACGTCGAAGAAACAGAGGGTGTCGATGCCGTCACTGTCGCAGAGGGGGGGATCGCTGTTGGCGCCGTCCGGATCGAGCAGGGTGAGCTGGGCGTCGGTCTCGGCGCCGCTGTGGGCGACGGAGACCTCCAGCCAGTCCAGGGTGGAATCCACGAAGATGGTGGTGGTGAAGGGGGTCCCCGGCGTCACCACCAGGTCGCGGTCTGTGCCCAGGTTCACGTCCACGATGGGCGAATAGATCTGGTCGGTGTCCGTCAGGGCGTCCACCAGCTCATTCATCTCGGCGTCACCCGGCACGTGATTGTCCGCGCTGTTGCGGGCGGTGGGGATGGTGAAGACGCCGCCACCCACGTACTTGTACGTGCCGTTGGTGTTTCGGGTTACCCAGGGAAGCAAGCCCGTTGAGTTGGTGTACAGGTCCTTGCCCGGTTCAGTTTCTTTCCACATGCCGGGGAAAAAATTGAAGATAGACATGGGAATGCCGGCCGCATTGTGGGCGTTGTACACCTTCTGAAAGATCGGGGGATCGGTCTGATCGGTAAATCCGCCATCAATGAAGACGAACACGGACTTGTCGAGGATCACCGCGCTGTTCTCGGCCTGCTTCAGCGCAGCCAGCGCCGCCTGGTCCGCGCTCTCCACTTTGCGGTCGTTGGACGTGGCGCTGGCCTGGATGCCATCGATTTTGGTCTTGATGGCAGTCTTGGTGGCGGCGCCTTCGATTCTGGTCAGTTCCTGCACCACGCTGTGGGTGCCGGCGAAGGTGATGAGGCCGATCATGTCGCCCACATTGGCCCGGTCCACGTAGTTCTTGAGGGCCGCTTTGACGCTGTTCAGCTTGTTCATCTGGCCCATGTCGACGGAGACGTCGATCAGGAAGACGCGGTGCTTGAGGGCCACGGCGTTGGGATCGGCCCAGACGATATTGAGGGCGCTGCGCGCCTGCGCCTGGCCGGCGGGCAGTTCCACGGAGGGGTCCTGGGTGCGCTGGGGCGCCACTTTGGCCAGTTCCGGCCAGTGCAGCCGGCCTTGCGCACTGCGCGGGTCCTGGGCCGGCGGGCGAGCCACGGTCTCCCAGCCGCTGGCGCCGAAGGTCCGATACTGGTCGCTTGCCGTGCGGTTGGCGCCGGCCGTGGACTTCCAGGTGGAGAAATTCAGCAGCCAATACTGCCCTGTCTGTTCAATTTTACTCCCTCCGGAGGCCATGATCGAGTCGGGATTGGGCGGCGTATCGCCCGTCTGCTGTGAATATTCGTCCATGAGGCCATAGAAGTAGTGGCCCCATTCATGCCCAAACGAGGCGTAGCCAAATTCAGGCCAATTCTTTGGATCCTTATAGCTTATGCCGCTTGAATTGTCCGTATCACCCATCTTGACCTGTAGTCCTGTGCGGCCGTAACCTGAAGGGTTGGCCTTCGGCCATACCGCCTCGGTCCACTTGACGTCGGCCCGGTCGGCAAAGCGAGCGTCGTCGTAGATGGTGACCGTGCGGATCTTGTGAGCCCCGTTGCTCATCTCGTAGATGGAATCGGCGAAGAGTTTGATGATCTCCTCGTAGGGTTTCCGATCGGCTGCCGTTCTCACCTGCTTGTAGATCGAGATGGTCAGGTCTACCGGGCGCGCCTCGCCCTCGGCCGGCGGCTGGGGCTTGGGCACGGGGGCGCTTCCGGGATTAGCCAGCGCGCCGATTTCTGCCTCGTTCAAAGCCCGGTTGTAGATACGCAGGTCGTCGATCAGACCTTGCCATGGAAAATTCCCGTCCGGTTCCATGCCTATGGACAGCCCCTGTCCCCCTTTGCCGTGTGGGTCGCTATCTGTCTTTTGCACCAGCTTGCCGTTGATGTAAAGACGGCTGCGAGCGGCCTGGCCCGCACCGGCATAGGTATAGGCGACGTGGACCCATTGTCCCACTGGCACCGCGCCGCCGTAGAAGTTGTACAGCGCCAGCTGCCCGGCCTCCGATCTTGCCCCGAACCAGGGGTCCTCGGAACTGCCAAACTCCAGGATTGTGTTCCAGTCGCGCCAGGTGCCGGTGAACTTGACCCAGGCCGCCAGGGTGTAGAGACCGTCAGGCCCGTTCAGATTGACCCGCACCCCGTCATTCACACCGTCGAACTGCAACGCCTGGCCGTCCTTGCCCGCCACGCCGGCGACGGGACAGGCGTTGCCCGCACAAGAGCCGTTGTTGTTCTGGCCGGAGCTGTCGGCGAAGGTCGTCGCCCCGGCGGCTTCGTCGAACTTCAGCCACAACAGCAGGCCGTCGGTCACCTGGCCAGCGGCCGGCTCGACGGTGGGGTCGGGCACCTGGCCAGAAACGGCAGACGGTATGGCGGCCAGGAGCATGGCCAGCAGCAAAATCACACTGAATTCTCGGTAGACTGAGTGGATCGTGTCCTTGTCCATCGTGTTTCTCTCCTTGTACAATATGAAGTGAATATAGTAGGGGTGTATTCAAACGGTGGCACTGCTGCATTCGAGCATTCGAAGGTCTTCTTGCACAATGTGCGCAAAACGTGGAAAATAATGGCAAGCCCCCTTTTCATCACGAAGCATGACTCTCCGGCAGAAACCGGATTTTGCCTATCGTCCGTGCTCGCCTGACGAGGGCGGTTTGTCTTCGTCGTCCATCTGTGCGCGCAAATAGCGGTGCAGCGCATCCAGGTCCGCAAAGTTGCGGTTGTGGTCTGTCCCGATCTCCTCCAGACGGATGTGCAGACGGCGGCTTCCGGTGCTGTGCCAGATGCGCAGGAGATAGGAGTGATAGCCCTTTCGTGGGCGCTGCATTGGACGGGCCTTCCCTGAGTTGAAGAAAGGACGATGGATCACCGACGACGGACAACCGTGTACGGACCAATCCCTGAGCGCAACTCGTATCCTGCCACCTGCAGACACGTTCCTCACAACCGTTCGATTGTCCAGGATAGCGCAGGAACGTCACGGTAACGTCACGGACGGCCAGATGATTCTCTTTCTCTTCGTGTGAATTCGTGTACTGCGCGGTCAAAAGAAGCAGGAAAATAGGACTCGTTATGGCTTCGCTGGAAATTTCTCTGCTCGGCCGCTTTCAGGTCACCCGCGATAGGCAAACGGCAACAGAGTTCGAAGCGGACACCGCCCGAGCCCTGCTGGCCTATCTGGCCATGCAGGCGGGGACGTCCATCCGCCGGGAGTTCCTGGCCGGTCTGCTCTGGCCAGAACAGGCGGAATCGACAGCCCTGCGCAATCTGCGTTCCGCCCTCAATCGTCTGCGCAACGTCATCGGCGACAAGGCAGCCGACCCGCCCTTCCTGGCGATCAGCCGCAAGGCCCTGGCCTTCAACCCAGACAGCGATTACTGGCTGGATGTGACCGTCTTTGCGGCAGCCCTCCAGGCGACCGAGAGCCATCGCCACCGTCGCCTGGAGGGCTGCCCTTTCTGTCTGAAGCGCTTGCGCCAGGCTGCGGATCTCTACCGAGGCGATTTCCTGACCGGGCTGTCGGTGGAGAGCATCGACTTTGCCGAGTGGGCAACGCTGCAGCGAGAGGTCTTTCACCGGCAGGCGGTCGAGGCCTGCTTTGCACTGGCAGAACACCATCTGCGCCGGGGGGAACACATCCAGGCCCAGCGCTACGCGCGGCAGCAACTGGCCCTGGAGCCGTGGCGGGAAGAGGCCCACCGCCAACTGATGACGGCCCTGGCCGCCTCCGGCCAGCGCAGCGCGGCCCTGGCCCAGTATGCCCGCTGCCAGGAGGTGCTGGAGCGGGAGTTGGGCGTCCCGCCAGAGGAGGAGACGCTCGCCCTCTATCGCCACATTCGAGATGGGCAGGCCCCGGCGGTGACGGCGAGAGAGACCGGCGGGAACCTGGCCTCTGTGCTGGCCTCATTGGGCACGCCCTTCTTCGGACGGGGAGAGGAAGTGGAGGCGCTGGTCTGCCATCTCGTCGATCCGATCAACCGGCTGGTGACGGTCGTGGGCGAAGGGGGTGTGGGCAAGACCCGGCTGGCCCTGCGGGCAGCCGCTGCGGTCCAAGGCAGTTTCCTTGACGGCGTCTGGTTTGTGCCCCTGGTGGGAGTAGATACAGACATGTCCGTCCCGGCGGGCCAGGATCGCTCTGGAGGCACGCACGAGGCGCTTGTCACGGCCATCGCCGGGGCTATAGGCTTTCCGTTTCACGGGGCCGAGCCGCTGCACCAACAGCTCTTCCACTATTTGGATGGCAAAGAGTTGTTGCTCATTCTGGACAATTTCGAGCATCTATTGGCAGAGGCGAAATTCCTCCTGGCGCTGCTGGAGAAGGCCCCGCGTTGCGCCCTGTTGGTCACCTCCCGCACGCGGCTCAACTTTCAACGGGAGTGGGTGCTGCGCCTGGAGGGGTTGCCCACGCCGGCAGAGGCGACGCCCGACGCCGCTTCCTTCAGCAGTGTGCGGCTTTTCGCCGAGCGGGCCGGGCGCACCGCGGCCAGTTTTGTCCTGAGCGAGGAGAATCTAGGCCACGTCTCCCAAGTGTGCCGCTATCTTCAGGGCATCCCCCTGGGGATCGAGTTGGCTGCGGCCTGGGCCGAACGCCTTTCGCCCCAAGAGATCGCCCGCTCCCTTCACGACAATCTGGACTTTCTGGCCACATCTATGCAGGATGTGCCGCGCCGCCACCGCAGTATGCAGACGGTTTTCGAACACTCCTGGCGGCTGCTGGCGGCGGAGGAGCGATTGGTGTTGGCCTGTGTGTCGGTCTTCCGAGACGCGTTCACGGGAGAGGCGGCCCAGGCCATCATCGGCGCGCAGCCGTTGGAACCGATCGCCAGGCCGGAGGCGGGTCTCCCGGGGGTCGAGACCGTTTTGCACAGATTGGCGACAAAATCCTTGCTGCAGCCCACAGGCGAGGGACGCTATGACCTGCACGAACTGCTGCGCCAGTTCGGGGCAACAAAATTGGCCGAGGGCGAGGCGGGAACGATATCGGGAGACATCCCCGCTGTGGCGCCGTTCCCGGTCCGGGAGCGCCACAGCATCTACTTCCTGAACCTCGTGGCAGGAAGCGAAGAGGGGCTGTACGGGCGCGATTTCGTGAATGTGCGTCGGCGCATCCAGTCCGTTCTGAACGATGTGCGTGAGGCGTGGCGCTGGGCGCGGTGGCGACAACGTTGGCATCTCCTGGCCCGGGCGACGGACGGCCTGAGCGCCTTCTATACCATGTCAGGGTTGTTACAGGAGGCAGAGACGATCTTTGCTGAGGCTGTCGAAGATCTGCGCGGGGAACTTGCCGTCGCCCACGCGCCGGCCCAGGAGGGTCGTCGTACGTTGGCCCATTTGCTCCTGGCCTGGGCCGATTTTCTCCTCAAGCGCCAACACCTGGACCGGGTCCACAGCGCGTTGCAGGAGGTTATCACATTGGCCCGGTTCGCCGCCGCCCCGCTTTTGGAGGCCCGGGGACAATGCAGCCTCGGCTGGTGCCTGGACCGGCAAGGGCGCTACCCCGAAGCGCTGGAGCAACTCACACGGGCGCTGTCTCTGGCTCGATCCCTTGGGAAGCTCCGATTGCAGGCCGAGTGTTTGAACCATATGGGTTCTGTAAGCTTCAGCGCGGGGAATTGGACGATGGCCATCCATCGCTCCGAGGAGGCTCTGGCCCTGTACCGAGAAGTGGGCGATCGCGTCGGCGAAGGGTCCACCCTCCACAATCTGGGTGTGGTCGCGGCCAGCAGAGAAGAGTACGACCGGGCCATGGCGTACTGGCAGGCGGCCCTGGACATCGTCCGGGAGCTGGAGGTGCGCCATCTTCAAGTGGACGTGTTGTATCAGATCGGCGCGGTTGCTGACGCCCTGGGGGACTATGCCACCGCTCAGATTCATTACAAAGAGGCGCTACAGATCGCCGAGGGAATCGGGTATCTGTTTGGGGCCAATAAGGTTTATATCAATGTAGCTATTTCCCTGGATCAGGTGGGAGAGTACGAGCAGGCGGTCGCCTATGCCCGGAACGCGCTCGCCTTTGAAGAGAAGGCCGGCAATCGCGCCGCTCAATGTGTTCTGCTGGCCAACCTCAGCCTCCATTTCCACCACTTGGGCGACAATCGGACGGCGCTTGGCTACGCCCGCCAGGCTGCAGAACTGGCCCAGGAGATCGAGCGGCCCGAGCTCTTGACCTACGCCTGGGACTTCCAGGGACATGCCCTGGCGGAGTTGGGCGATGCGCCCGGCGCAGCCGAGGCCTACCGGCGGGCCCTGGCGTTACGACAGAAACTGGGGCAGCCCCAACTGGCGATGGAGTCCCAGGCGGGTCTGGCCCGGGTGGCTCTGGCCCAGGGCCAGCGGACAGAGGCCCTTGCCCACGCGGCGTCCATTGTCGATCACCTGATGGAGCACGTCCTTGAGGGGCCGGAGGAGCCGCTGCGGGCCTACCTGACCGTCTACCGGGTGTTGGATGCGGTGGGCGACGCCCGGTCAGACGGGATCCTCGGCGCAGCCCACAGTCTGCTTCAGGAGCGGGCGAGGAAGATCGCAGACCCGGCTATGCGTCACTCGTACTTGCATAATGTGGCCGCCCATCGGGAGATCGAGCAGTTGTGGTCCGCGATGTAACCGGGTGCTACGAGGACACGGAGCAGAACTGCTCGCTCACCCGGTCATCCGCCTGAGCGCACAGAACCTGTGCACGCTGGCCGCCTATGCCGGGGAGCGGGGCGTGCAGGTGATCACCGAGAACTTCCGCGCCACCGCGGAGCGGGCGGATCAGCTTCTCGCCATTCTGGAGTTGCGCGCAGGGGAAGTGGGGTTGTGCGCGGATTTCGGAAACTTCAAAGGCGCGGCTAAGTACGACGAACTGGCAGCCATCGCGCCCTACGCCAATTCGACCCACGCCAAAGCGCTCTACGACGGGGAAGGCCGACCGGACAGGAGCGAACTGGCGCGCTGTCTGGATGTGATGGCGGCGGCAGGCTTCGACGGGCCGATTTCCCTCATCTTCGACACGCCCTTTCATCGGGGCGAAGACGAGTGGGACAATCTGGCCGTGCTGCGGGAACTCGTGCTGCCCTATACAGTTTGAACCGCTAAATGAGGAGGGAGCATCCTCAGATGCGACCGGAGCGGCATCTGAGGATGCCTGACTCCTCCAACTCATTTGGGACACACCCTATACAGTTTGAACCACAAAGACACGAAGAAAAGAGGAAGGAAGCAAAAATGTCCACACCATTCAACGGTCTCGGCGTTCATTTAGGCAATCTCTCCCGTCTGTCGGCTGCCCAGAGCCGGTCGATCAGCGCAGAGAATTTCAGCGGGGCGAAGGGCGCGGGCGGCAAAGCCACCGAAGGCACGGGCGCGGTGGCGGCGCGTGAACTGGGCCAGGGCTGGAAGGTCTCGCCCAGCATTCACATCGCTCCCCGCCAGTTGATCACCCTGGCCGAGATCGACGGGCCGGGCGCGATCCAGCACATCTGGTGTACCGTCCATCCCCAGCACTGGCGGCGGCTGGTCCTGCGCATCTATTGGGATGGGGAGGAGACGCCCTCGGTGGAGACGCCCATCGGCGACTTCTTCTGCAGCGGCTGGGGCGAGCGCTGCAATGTGACTTCCCTGCCCGTAGCGGTGAACCCGGCCGGCGGCTTCAACAGCTATTGGGAGATGCCTTTCCGGGGCAGCGCCCGCATCACTCTGGAAAATCTGTCGCCGGATGAGGTGCGGGGCTTCTACTACTCCATCGATTATACCCTGACCGACGCGCCTGCGGACGCGGCCTATTTCCACGCCCAGTGGCGGCGCGACAATCCCCTGCCCTACGGCGCGGTACACACGCTGCTGGACGGGGTGCGCGGCCAGGGCCATTACGTGGGTACGTACATCGCCTGGCAATCCAACACCACCGGCTGGTGGGGTGAGGGGGAGATCAAATTTTATCTGGACGGGGACGGCGAGTGGCCGACGATCTGCGGCACGGGGACGGAGGACTACTTCGGTGGGGCGTGGAACTGGGAGCATCCGAAGGGGCAGTACGGCGTCTACTCCACCGCCTATCTGGGGCTGCCCCAGGTGATCCAGCCCGACGGTCTCTACCGCAGCCAGACCCGCTTCGGGATGTACCGCTGGCACGTGCCGGACCCGATCCGCTTTCAAGAGGATCTGCGGGTGACGATCCAGGCATTGGGCTGGCGCTCCCAGTTGGAAGGCAAGTCTCGCTACCTGCCCCTGCAGGACGACATCGCATCTACGGCCTTCTGGTATCAGGCCGAACCCCACGCGGCCTTCCCGGAACTGCCGGGGCTGAATGGGCTGGAGGTGATTTGAAGTTAGGAGTTACGAGTTACGAGTTACGAGTTATGTTCGCTCGGCGACATAACTCATAACTCATAACTCCTAACTCGCATCTTTTACTACGACGCGCAACTCTCCACGCCCACCTCGTCCGCGTAGAGAACTGTCCTGCCGCCGCTGCCGTTGTTGTAGACCCCAAACCGCACGGTAATCCGCTTGCCTTTCAGCGCCGTGAGATCGTAGCTGATAGCTTCCCACGCCTGAACATTCTGACGATTCTGGAATACCTTCTGGGTAGCGCCCCCGGCCACCTCTACCCACAGATACTGAAGATCGCTGTCGGCCCCGGTGCTGCCCCGCCACACCTGGGCCGATAGTTCAATACGCCCGGCGGAAGCGGGCAGGTCGAGACTCTGCGCGGCTTCGCTGTAGCTGTAGGTGTTGACGCCGCTGGCCGGGATGCCGGCGCGCAGGCTGCGCGACCCGGCGTAGACCTGTTCCGTGCTGTAGACGGCTGGAAAGGCAGTGTTCGCCAACGTCCATCCGCTGTTCTCCTCAAAGCCGCCGTTGACCAGAAGCTGCTGGCAACTCTCTGCTGTGGCCGTTGGCGTTGGGGTGAGAGTGGGCGTGACGGTAGGCGTAGCCGTCGCGCTGGCTGTCGGTGTCGGTGTAGCAGTACCCGTCGGTGTTGCCGTTTCGGTCGCCAGTATCGTAACCGTAGGTGTGCCCGTCGCGCTGGCAGTCGGCGTCGCTGTGGCCGGAGCGCCGCGGGTCGGCGTTGGGGTCGGCGTCACCGTTGGCGTAACAGCGCCATCCGGCGTGGGTGTGACCGTCGGCGTGGCAATCGGCTCCAGATAGTCGAAGAAATCGAAGGGAAGAAGGAAGACCCCATCCTCCCCGTTGAGATAGACATTCCCAGACTGAACTCTCTTGAAACTGATTGGTTTGGTGGTGTAGGGATAGCCAGTAGCCACCCACGGCCCCACCTGTCCTGCCGGCGGCCCGAAGAAGAGTCCCCGATCCGTGGCAGCCAGAATGCCTGTTTCCTGTCTATTCTCGTAATGATAAAAGGCGCGGACTGTGGCGCCGTTCAGATTCTGCCCTCGGCTCTGCCAGCCATTGCCATTGTCCGCCCAAAGCCAGACCGTATTGGTGTCGGCCAGATAGATGCTGGGCGCTACCGTCCCCACACTATCGAAAAGAGAGAGCGCCTGGGGTTCACCCAATCCCGCGGGTGTGATCTCTACCCAGTCGCCCACAGCCCCACTTTGCGTGTCATAGAGAACCCGGTAGAGGAAGGAGTTGCCGTTCCCACCAACGCCCGCAGCGTAGAGAGAGGTGTCGCCTTGGTATTCGTGGTAGAGGGCCAGATGTTGTGCGCCCACAGCCAGAGGCCAGCCCAATTCCGCGGGTGAGCGCCAGGAGTTTCCGCCATCCTGGCTGATGCTGGGACCAGCGCAGGTGGCTGCCAGAATGGAATCGAGAAACCATGTGACCGGCTGGCGGGCCGTATCGCTCACCACCAGCGTCCAGGTCAATCCCTTATCCTCGCTGTGAAAAAAGCCATTGTCTTTGGCTGTGCAGGTGCTGCCATCCCATTGCAACTGCGCACCGCTATAGAGTGAGTCAATGATATCTGCTCCAGATTGGGCCAGAATGAAGTCCGTCCGTTCTGGGGCCTCGGTCACCAGCCGCCAGGCCAAACGCCATTCATCATTCTCTAACCCCATGTCACGTGCATAAAGCGCACCGTTCTCGGTCAAGGCCATACCCACCCATCCTTGACCGTAGATGCGTTTGACCACCTGGCCGTTGGGCAGAACAAAGACCCCATCAGGTAGGTCAGCAGGCGGATAGTAGACCGGTACCCACTTGCCCCCCCAAAAGGGGCTTTCATGGCGGTAGAACTGAATCTCACCACTCTCCAGGTCGATCAAGCTAAGTTCGTCCAGACTGAGGAGCAGTGGGTATTGGCCGGGACCAAAGCTCTGTGAAACCTGCCAGTCCGGCCGGCTCTCGGCCAGGTTGATAATGTAGAGGTTGCCATCGCTGCTGCCGGCAAAAATAAACGGCTCAGCCACGAACCAGAAATCGAAGCTGGCCGGAAAAGCATCAGAGTCAGAGGCGACCGCCGCGCCGGGTACGACCGCCCGTTCCCGCCAGTCTGTATCGCTGCCCCGCTCCCACAGCACAGTGCGCCCGTTGCGGACTGTAGCAACCAGCAGGTTGAAATCATAGTTGCCGTCGGTACGTAGCGGCCCAGTGATCGTACCTTCCAGCCCTTGCGATCGGTTCGTCCAACTCTGGCCGCCGTCGTTGCTGACCCAGACCTGATCTGGGGCCGCTTTGGGTAGGATCCAGAGTTCCTTGGCGTCATGAGCGTTCGCTACTACATCACGGGCAACTACGTCGCTGATCCGCCGCCAGCGGAAGCTGTTGTCGCGTAGATAGATGCCCTGATCCGTTGCGGCCAGTGTGCCATCCCGACCGGTGGCGATGGAACGCACCTGTAGAGCCGGGTTCAGGGGGAAGGGTTCCGCGGCATCGTCCGGGCGTATGTGGCCTGTGGGCGCGAGATACCAGCGATGTCCGGCCTGATTGGCGAGAGCCAGCGGCCCGCCCTGCAACGGGGAAGGGGGCGGAATCGGGGTCATCCCCTGGGCTGTTGCTGTGGGCGTGGGAGTTGCTGTCGGGGTTGCCGTCGCGGTGGGCGGCGGCGCATCCTTGCGGGCAAGTGGGATGTAGACCTTTACTGGCGCCAGGGGACAGGCGGTGAGATAGACGTCGTCGATCTGGAAAAGGGTGGCTGTCTTGTCGCTCTCTGCCATACCGCCAAACCAGACCTGCACACTCTGTCCGGCGTAGCCGCTCAACCCATAGGCGAATTGGGTCCACGGATGGGCTGTGGACGATTCCCGTAGGGTTGCCAGCACAGCGCTGCCGTCCTCGCTGCGTATCTGGACCAGACCGGTTTGCAGAGGGCCGCTATCGTTGAGGACTTCCGGCTTGAGCCTTGTGTAGAATTCCACGCCGATCTCGCTCTGGGGCGGCAGGTGAACTATCTGGTAGAGAGCAGAGAGGCCGGGCTGGGTGGGGCGCAGGGGGACGTAGCCGATGAGGGGTTCGCTAACCCACTCCCAGAGGGGCGCAACCCCCACATAAGCATCACCGATTGTTTTCCATTCGTTCGCTGTGGGCCAGAAGCCGGGGGAGACGAGCAACTGCCGGCACTCATCTACCGGCGTAATCGGCGTAGCTGTCGCGGTTGGAGTGTCGGTTGGGGTAGGCGTCGCTGTCGGAACCGGCGTCGCGGTCACAGTCGGCTGGCCCGTCGGCGCGCAGTGGGTCAGCCGTACATCATCCAAACGGAATTCCGAACGGTAGTAGTCGGTATTGGGGTCGCCAACGGGGCTGACTCCACCGATGCGCAGACGCACATCCTGTTGGGCAGACCAGGCAAAGGAGAGTTGCTCGTATTGCCAGACGCCCCATTGCCGCTGCTCCTGGGGAGATGTCCAGAGTGTTTTCAGAATTTCGCCGCTGGCTCGGTCCACCAGCGTGGCGGTAAGAGGCTGTGGCGTTCCCTGCACCGCGCGCATCCAGTGCAGGTCGAAGGTGATTTCACCGGCGGGCAGACGCACGTCCTGCTCCACATAGGCGCTACCGCTGGTCATTGCGCGGGAGTGGAGTATCTGAAGCGCAAACTGGCCGTCTACGGCTTCAAACGGTATATACTCCCGGTTGATATAATTGTCGTTTTCTGTCCGCAGTTGCCAGATGCCGTCTTGCTCGAAGGAATCGGATTCAAAACCGGGGTCACTGAGCAGTTGCCGGCATCTCTCGACCGGAGTCGGCGTAAGGGATGGGGTCGGCGTAGGTGTATAGGTAGGCGTGGCTGTTGGCGTCGGGGTAGGTGTGTCCAGCGGCGGCAGACAGGTGGCGTTGCTGTACTCGTCGGAGCCGATGTCGTAGAGAAAGCTGCCGTTCCCATCCCCGTCACACATCCGGCTCTCGAAGTCGAAGTCTGTGGGCACATAGGCCAGATTCTGGGCCGCGTCGATGGCCGGGCTACCGGTCTGTAGGTGAAAATCGCCATTGTTCAGATCAACAAAGCGGGGGTCTGCCTGCCCATTGCCATTCTTGCCAATGGGATCGGGCAACCCCTGGACATTCTTGCCATTCTGCCAGAAGAGATTGTTCTCCACGCGGCGGAAAGCTCCCTGTTCCCCCAAATCCCACAGGCCGACTTCTGTGTAGCCGATGATATTGTTCACCACATCAACCCGGGATGCAAAGGGAAGGAAGTCGAGATAGATGCCGGAATCGCTGCCCCCCAGAATTGTGTTGTTTGCCAGGACAATAGCCCCCTGGGGCTGGATGAGTGTGTTGATGACCCAATTGTTGACAAAGAAATGGGTGTCGGTGGCAGGATCGTTCGCCTGATCGGTCAAAGTGATTCGATTGGCCTGGGGAGTGTTGTAGAAGTGATTGTTGGCGAAAATGTTGGCGTCAAAATAAATTTGTTGATTGACGTCCCAACCTTCCCAAATCACATGGCCGAGCAATAGATTGCCAAGCAGTGTCAACCCACCTGAGGCAACAAGGCTATGGCGATACCCATCCACCAGAGTATTGGCGACGATAGCGCTGTCGGTGTATTGAATGCGGATCGCCAACTCCCCAAAGGCAAAGTCACCCGGACCGGTGTACTTGACAATCACGCGATTGAGAATGGGAGAAACATTGGCGCAATCGATGACTCCACTGCTGATGACAGACAGTGGATTGACTGTCACATCCTGCAGCAGCGCTTCGTCGGCGCAGGCGACCGATGGGTTGAAGTCAGCCTGAATCACCACATCTTCCGGGTTCGCTGCCCCCACCACCGCGACCCGATTTTTCATGGCAATCGCCTCGCGGTAGAGGCCAGGCTTCACCAGCACCACATCCTCCGCAACCGCCGCATCGATCCCCGCCTGGATTGTGCGAAATGGCCGCTCCGCCGATCCATCCCCATCCGGCGCGGCGTTGACATCCACGTAAATCGTGCGCCCGGCGGTTGAGCGAGGGGTCAACGGGGCCAGCCTCTCCTCCTGTCGACTCTGTTGCCAGCGCTGGCGCAGGAGATCGGGATCGATGGGGAGTGGTTTGCCAACCGCTGGGGAGGAGGTCGCTGGGGTAGGCGCAGGGTCTGTCGCCGTCAGTTCGACCGGGTGCAGGCCGGGCAACAGCAGAGAGAGAAAGAGTAGAATCAAAGGAATCGAACGAACTGGAGATGGGTTCATCTGCTGATCCTCGAATCGTATTCCAGATAACTTAATGGCAAGTCAACAATATAACGATTTCATTATGCCATCTCTTTCGTTGCAATTCTGGACGATTTGCCTACGAAATTCGCCAAGAATGGCCTATCTTCTTAAACAAAACGCCCGGACCCTGCGGTCCGGGCGTTCTTATTCAGTGAGCAGTGAGCAGTAATCAGTGAGCAGTAATCAGTAATCAGT